>JBGSMH010000497.1:0-4457 GCA_041740275.1 Phycisphaerae bacterium | reverse complement strand
TCAGCCATCCTTGGCCTCCTGTCTAGAGTGATTGAACACCCCTATTCTGACAGGAGGCCTTGGTTCGCGCAAGCCTTCTTAAGTCATGAATAAATAAGGACTTACGACTTAAGCGAATAGCATTCGTACGCGGTCCCTTCTGATCACGTCGTTTCCGGTTTGCCCGACACGGATCACGATCGACGCCAACACCTACGATGCTTACATGGCAGCGGCGAGAAAATCGGCATCGGCGGCGGGGTATGACCTCTGGGATTTGTATGAAGAATTAAGAGGCCGCGCCGAACCCTATTGGGCAACCGATGGCCTGCATTTCAATGACGCCGGCCACGCCTTTATCGCCGGTGCCTTTGTGGAACGCTATTTGAACACGCTCGCCGCGTGAACCTTTCATCCAAACTCGCTGTCAGACGGTGCGCACATCACTAACATTGGCCGACGCGAGATCGGGCGAGGTGCTCGGGCAATTGCAGGATGCCCAGTTCGCGGAACATCGCGTCGATCGACATCTTCGGATCATTGGACCAGAACACGCCCGTGTCTTCACGTTCGGAATACGCGAAGCCAACGCGATCGCCGAAGTGGCGTTTGAGTGCTTCGCCGTCTTCGAGTTTGCGCGTCCAGTGGGCGATGCTGTAGGACAGGTCGATCTCGGCCACCAGCAGTTTGGCGGATGTCGTTTGCGCCGCGACCTGACCGGCGGGGTTGAAGATCGTTGCGTTATTTCGACGCGTACTGGTCACGACATAATACCTGCCAAATATCGCGTACGCCGCCGGACGAACTGTCTGCGGGGAGGCGGTCGGGATGCAGACGATTTCCGCTCCATTTCGTGCCAGCGCGACAAAGCCATCGATATAGCTCATGTCCCAGCAGATTTGGATACCGATCTTGCCAAAGTCGCAATCAAAGACGGGAAACTCGCGGCCGGGCGTCATGCCACCTTCGAGTTTGCCGTCGGGGTTCGAGACGGGAAATACCTTGCGATAGATGCCGATGACCTTCCCGCCACGATCAATCACGATGCCGCTGTTGTAGGCGTTCCCGTCCTGGTCGGCGATGACCTGGGTCATGACAAGATTGGTCTTGTGTTCGATCGCCTTGGCCTGCATCGCCTTGAGTGCCGGGCTGTCGAGCGGGATCGCGCGTTCTTTGGCGAGTTTGGACGCGCACTCGTTGATAAAGACATTCTCCGGCATGACCACCAGATCCGGCCCGCGTCCGGCAAATCGCGACTTGGCCAACGCGGCGGCTTCGTCGATCGTGGCGCTCATGCTGGCGATCCGCCTATCGAGCGGGCCGCGACAGTATTCCATCATCGTCGCGACGATCACCTTCCGCGGCAGTGCGGTGGCTTTGTCGCTACGATCGATTTCAGAGGGGAAATGGGGCTGGGCAGCGTTCATGGTTCGTCCAATCGCCAAAGAGTTCCGTTACGACGCACAGCTTAATTAACCGTTTGCCGGTGTAAAGCCAAACTGAGACACCATCGTCGCCGATTGCGTAAGCCCGTGTCATTGGTAGCCTATGGAATCAGGAGTATTTTGGTATGGCCAATGAGCGTGTGATCGTGATCGGGGCGGGTGGGATTTCCAATGCGTGGTTTCCGCCCATCAAGCAGGAAAATCTTCAGGTCGTTGCTGTCGTTGACCTGCGCAAGTCCGCCGCCGAGGGGCAGATACAGAAGTACGAACTGGCAAATGCAAAAGCGTACGATGATGTCGATCAGGCGCTGGCAGAAGCCAAGGCGGATTTTGTCATTGATCTGACGATCCCCGACGCCCACTGCGACGTCACCTGCCGGGCGTTGCGGGCCGGGTTTCATGTCATCGGCGAAAAGCCGATGGCGGCCACCCTCGAGCAGGCGCGGAAGATGGTCCAGACCAGCGAAGAGACTGGCAAGCTTTACATGGTCAGCCAGTCGCGTCGCTGGAACGGCCTGCATACCGCGATCGCGACCCACATCGACAACGGTTCGGTTGGGCAACTGACAACCCTCAATTGCGACTTCTACATCGGTGCCCATTTCGGCGGCTTCCGGGACGAAATGCCCAGCCCACTGATCCTGGACATGGCGATTCACCATTTCGATCTGGCGAGAATGTTCTGCAAACAATCCCCGGTGAGCGTCTACGCAGAAGAGTTCAACCCGCACGGCAGTTGGTACAAAGGCGATGTCGCCGCCAACGTCTTGTTTGAAATGACCAACGGCGTGCGATTTGCCTATCGCGGTTCGTGGTGTGCCGAAGGATGTCACACCGGCTGGGACGGCGATTGGCGCGTCATTGGCGACAAAGGCACAATCGTCTATTCCGACAGCAAAACCCTGCGCGGCGAAATCGTCGATGGCAACGAAGGTTTCATGCGCCCCAAAAAGCCACTAACGATCGAAGCCGAAACTCTCCCCGCGACCCAAATGCACGGCGGACTGTGCGAAATGCTCCGCTTCATCCGCACCGGGCAGAAGCCGCAAACCGAATGCCACGACAATATCCAAAGCCTTTCCATGGTTATCGCCGCGATCGAAAGCTCGAAAAAAGGCCGCCGCGTGCGGTTTGATGAACTGTAACCGCCAATAGCGAACCCTCGCTAAGTGCGAGATGGGCGGAATTTGAATTTCCATCCAATGAAACTTCTAATTGCTTCGGCCTAGTTGGCGCGTTATCGTGGTCTCATGCGTTCGGGGAACCCACCTACTGTCGTACCATCTTTCGAAGTCGAATCGCTGGAGTCGCGTCGCCTGCTCACGGTTCTGCTATCGGTGTCCAATTACCAGGATCTGAACGCCGACGGCATTCGCCAGACGGGCGAGCCGGTGGCGCTGGTGGCGAATTATACGCTACAAGCTGGCGTTCCTGGGGCATTGGTTGGTCCAGAGATCGATCTTCAGGACGTCGGCACAGATGCTGTTCAGTTACCTGACCTCGCACCGGGCACCTATACGCTGACCGCTCGCCGAGACGACTATAGAGAATATTTCACGTCACCTGGCCATTCAGTACAGGTCGTTACGCTAAATGAAACCGGTGCGACGCCTATTGAATTCGGCTACACGATGAAATTCGGCGCGACAGTGCGTCTCTGGATCGATTTCGACACCAATGGCCGACTGGAGGTCAACGACGGATACGTTGCGGGAAGAACCGTCTTCGTCGATTTGGATCGCGACGGAACGAGGGACCCCGGCGAACCACTCGGGCCTCACATGACCGGCGGTTTGTATAACCTAGGGCTGCTGGAACGTGATAGCTATCAAGTTGTCGTCGAACCCTTTGGTGTATGGAACGGACGTATTTTCGAACTCGATGCAACTTCCCTTGACAGCACAAGCGTTACGCAATCTCTGACCTTGAACGCCGCCGGCAAATACATCGCCGGGCGCGTGAACAACTACGGGTATGTTCCACAATCGCCCCTTCCAGACCTGTATGGTGTTTACAATACGATCGTCTATCTCGATGTTAACAACGATGGACAGCTTGGTGGGACCGAGCCGAGCCAATCAGTCGGCATTTCGGGAGAGTTTCTATTCGACGAACTGGCCTCATCACAACACGTCGTCCGAGTGATCCCTGAGGCCCCACTTGTGCAGTTCACGCCCGGAGCGCAAGCGCCGGTGGTAGTCGACCTAACTCATAGTTCACACGTCACAAATGCCGATTTCGGCGTGGGCAACTCCTCGGACAACGCGGTCGTTGTTGTATACTTCTTCGACGACAAGAACGCCGATGGCATTCGCCAGACCAATGAGAACTATGACGGAATGACTCAGTGGATTTACGCTGATCTGAATACCGACGGAGCTTGGAATGTTGGCGAACCGCGTGCTTTTGTAGACCATAATGACCGGGCTGAGCTGAACCTTGACCCCGGAAACTACACCATCAGGGCGCAGCTTCTTGACGTTTTTGCCCCAACTAGCGACATCGAATTCAACGTCGCTCTCGCCTCGGGTGTGCGGTATGCGGTCGATCCGGTGGGGTTTGTACGCACGACCATGATCGCGGGCGTAATCGGGGAATCGCACAATGGGAAACCGTCCATAGGCGTCGCTGGCCGATCCGCTTACCTCGACCTCAATTTCAATGGCACCTTTGATGCCGGCGAACCCACCAGCACGACGAATTTGAAGTCTCCCACATTCAGTTTCAGCGGACTGAAACCGGGAACATATAGCGTCGGACTTATGCTTCAGCCCGGAGAAGTACAGACCTATCCCGTCGAAGGGGGTTACGTCGTCACGGTGGCAGAACAGGACCAGTACTTCGAGGCCGACCTCGCCTATGCGAAGGCCGCTGACATCGGAAAAGGCGCAACCATCCGCGGAACGGCATTCGTAGATGTCAACCAAAACGGAACGCGGGAACCCGGAGAGCCTGTTGCGACATCATTGATCTACGACGACCGCAATGGCAATGGGATATCCGATGTGGGAGAAGCCTATTACCACATTGATC
>JBGSMH010000496.1:0-4764 GCA_041740275.1 Phycisphaerae bacterium | reverse complement strand
GCGACCGAATCGACCAGGAAAAAGAAGCTGAACTGGAACGAGCAAAAGGAGTGGGACACGATGGAGGAGACGATCCACGCCGCCGAGGAAAAGCTGGCGACGTTGCAGACGCGGATGAACGATCCTGCGGTGCTATCGGATCATCAAAAGCTCCGCGTCGTCTGCGACGAGGTGGCGGGCGTGCAAACGGAGATCGAGCGGCTTTACGCGCGCTGGAGTGAGCTAGAGGCCCGGCAGTCGGCGTAAGTTTCTGATCGACACGACCGTTGGTTTTGTTATTATCATGCTCACATCAATCGTTTCTTGCCGCACGGCGTGGGCGTGGAACAAGGAGGCCCGGATGACTGAGCAGCTTACTTCGGATCAAGTCAATCGGCGTGATTTTCTCAAGATCGGCTCGGCAACCGCCGCCGCCGTGCTCGCGGGGCAAGTGCAGGAGGCAATCGGACAAATGGACACCAAAAAGCGACCCAACATCGTCTTCTTTTTCAGCGACGAGCACCGTTGGTGCAGCCTGCCGTTCACGCAGATGCCGGAGATTCGCACGCCCAACATGGTCAAGCTTGCCAAACAGGGAACTCGCTTCGACAACTGCACCGCCAGTTCACCCGTCTGCACGCCCTACCGCGGGATGTTGATCACCGGCATGTGGCCGCACCAAAGTTCGGTCATCAGCAACGACTATTTCGGCAACAAGGACATCATCGGCAAAGACGCCCCCACCATCGGCCACACCTTCAAAGCCGGCGGCTACACCACCGGCTATGTCGGCAAGTGGCACCTGGGCGAAGACAACGTGTTCAACACCGGTTTCGATTATTTCCATCACTGGCTGTACGGCGACGACCACTACAACAGCAAGGTCCGCAACATCACCGCCGGTGAAACCGAGTACACGGTTGAGACCGAATACAACGCCACGACGATGACCGACCGCGCGGTTAACTTCATCGAAAAGCATGCCAAGGACGAAAAGCCGTTTCTGCTGATGTGCTCGATCAACCCGCCGCACTGGCGTTGGGATGATGCGCCCGAATCGTTCGTCAAGCAGTACCCGCAGGACAAACTCCCCTTCCGACCCAACGTCACCGACCAAAAACATAAGGAAGGGCAAAATTTGCTGCATTACCAGCACTATCACGCCCACATCGCTGCCGTCGATGCGGAGTTGGGACGCGTGATGGATACGCTCAAGGCGCAGGGTTTGGATGAGAATACGATCCTGATTTACACCTCCGATCACGGTAGTTCGTTCGGGTCCAACGGCGTATCCAGCAAAGCCAATCCTTACGAGGAATCGGCCCGCGTGCCGTTCATCGTTCGCTGGCCGGGCAAGGTGGCTGCCGACCGCGTGGCGGATCAGAATCTGGGCACGCTGGACATCTACACCACGCTCTGCGGGATGGCAGGCATCAAAGCCCCCGCTCACTGCGGCGGGATCGATTTCACCCCCGCCATGCTCAATCAGCCCGGCGGGCCTGATCCTGAGACCCAATTTTTGCTGATCAATAACTTCCAACGCAACTACTACCGCACCCAGCTAGACCCGGAAAAGCCGAACATCTTCTATCCCTTCCGGGCCGTCCGATCCAAGCAGCACACCTATGCCGTCCGTGCCGACGGCGAATGGTTTTTGTACGACAACATCAACGATCCGTATCAGATGAAGAACCTGATCGACGACCCCGCCAGTGCCCAGATCAAGAAGAAGATGCAGGCCGAACTGACCGCCTGGCTCGCCAAGGCCGAGGACCCGTTCATCCCCGAGGAATGGAAGAAAATGTCACTTCCCGACCGGATCGCGGCCCAGAATCGGTATTACTCGCTTCTGCCCTTCAAGAAGGAGTGGGACAACTACCGCGCCGACGCCGTCGCCCCGCTCCTCAAGAACGCCTCCCCCGACCAGCAGGCCGCGATCAAGCAGGCGTCCGAGCGAATCTACGATGAGGCGTTTTTTGGTCGGTACAAGGCGTTCAAGAACGAACTGACGATCCCTAAGCGCAACAGCCCGCGTCCGCTCGACCAGATCAAGGAAGGGCTTGCGTCACACGAGGCATCACACGCCGAACGCCTCAAAACCGAGGTCGCCAAAATCCTTGCGGGTTGATTAGGATTGACACCACGATAAGCACGAAGCGCGCAAGTGAAGAACATTTGCCACAGAGACCACAAAGGACACAGAGAGCGCTTCGGAAGTTTTGAGTTGATCTCCGCGCTCTCTGCGACTCGGCGGTGAATCAAGTCTTTCAGCATTTCGCCGCATCTACCGCGAGGATTTCTTTCGGCGGAGTTCGAGGCGCTGCAACTCGCCGAGGAGTTTGTTAACCGCGATCGTCTTTTGACGATCGACGATGCTGGTGGGATTGATCGTAAACTCGATGCCGATACGTTTCAGTTCCGGCTCGTGAAGATTTTCGACGAACTTAAGTCGGGCGTCGAAAATGATCTGGCCTTGGGCCGAATCGATCGCCAGGCGAAGCCGCTGGTTGTCGGCGAGCCTGGGCGGGTCGTCCTTGCGCCTGCGCCACGTTCCCCCGCACCCGGCGGCACTGAAATCGCGCATGTCGATCAGAATCGTGGAGGTCAGCGGCGGGACTTCCAGCACGTCGGCCTGCTCGGCGATGCGCCAGACCGTAAAGCGGATATCGCAATCGCCCGGCACCGTGACGCGATAGTCCGCCCGACGCTGCACGGCTTTTACACGCTGCGGCGTTTCCAAAAGGATCGCTTCGACCAGCGTATTGGCATTGAGTCGGTGCCCGCGCAGGCGTTTGAGTATTCGGGCTTCAAACTCCACTCTGCGGACATCGGCGCGGAACGCGACGGTCACGCGATGCTGGCTGCGGATCAGGTCATCAATGGCCTGGGATTGGGTCGCGACAGACTCGGCAAGTATCCCGTCGGAGGTAATCTGAAGCAGACGAGAACGATACGGCTTGACCACCCCCGCCGACGGGAGCGCCAGCACGACCGGCGTGTTGCGCGCGATCGCCTCCTGAAGTAATCCAAAGTTATCGGACATAGCCTGACCTCGTCTACGCAGCTTGACTATGTTTGGATCGGCAATCAGAGGTCCGGCGGTTAATAAACGGGGGTGATAAAAGTCATCGCTTTTACAGTTTACCGGCCAGATGAATCGCGCCCGTGGGCTTCGGGCTTCCGCCGACCGGTTCATCGGTGATGGCGGCTTTGACGAATGATGTGCCAGCCGGGACTTTGTAGTAGTGGGTTGCCATGCCGCTACCGTTGACCGCAAACGTCCCCGCCGGGACGGGCACGTTCTTCTCGTCGATCAACCAAAGCTCATACACCCGGCCTTGCGGCGGGGCAGACAGTCGAAACACGCGTAACTGATATTGATTACTCACCGGGCAAAAGACGATCTTCCCGGCGGCGTTGCCGCGCTCGACCTCGGGCACAAGATCAAGTTTGGCCATCTTCACATGAGGCGACCCGACCACCCGGTTGGTTTCCTGGGCTTCGACCAGTTGCATCGCCAATTCGCCTTCGACACGCTGATTTTGGATAAAGAGGACCGAGGCGACGATCGCAAACCCCGCCGCCGCCGCGGTGCTGATCCAGACCGGCCACTTCGAGCGGGCGACGGTCGGACTGGCCTGGGAGACGTTAGCAGGGGTCGCCTGGGTCGAACTGATGGCCCGCAACAGCAACTGATCGCGTACCCGGTTGGACGGCGTCTGCAACTCCAGCGCCTGCGGGATCGCGTGAACGACGGTCATCGCCTCGGCGTGCGCCGCGTGGGCGGCAGGATCACCCGATGCCAGCAGCGACTGGGCGCGGCCGGTCTGCTCGTCATCGGCGACGCCCATGACGTACAACAGCATCAGTTCATCAATCGCTTGCGGTGTCATGTTCGTGTCATTTCGAAATCGATCCATCCGTCAACCCATCTTTACGCAACGCCTCCCGCAATCGGATGAGGCCTTGACGAATATGGGTCTTAATCGTGCCCAGCGGCTTGCCCAGCTTATCGGCGATCTCCGAGTGGCTTAGCCCCTCATAGTACGCCGCCTCGACCGCCTGACGCTGCGTGTCATCCAGCTTCGATAGCGCCGAGCGAACCAATTGTCGCTGTTCATCCAAGATCGCCACCCCATCCGCCGGGGCGTCTGTTCCGGCAGCGCCTTCGTCGATCGAACCCATCGTCATCTGCTGACGATATGACTTGCGACGCGTCCGATCGATACACCGCGACCGCGCCAAGGTCACCAAATAGGTGCTCGGCGACGCCCGCGTCTGATCGTAGCGAGACGATTTTTCCCATAATTCCCAGAACACGTCCGCAACGATGTCCTCGGCATCCTCGCGGCGGTGCAGCATCCGCATCGCGATCGTAAAAACCAACGGCGAATACTTGTCATACATCGCGCGCAGCGACATCGGGTCCTGCAACGCGATGCCGCGCATCATCGTCAGGTCGTCGAGTTTGCCCTGCTGAATGGTCCCTTGCGGATCAACCGACAACGTGCCTCCCTCGAGCACACCCGTGTATACGGACAAATGTCCCTTCCCGATGGCATTATAGCCGATTTCGCCTCTGGACCTGCTTTGCCAACCACGATTCGACCGCAGCAGCGTCGCCGGTGCGGAGGGAGGCGGTCAGTTGGTCCAGTTCATGGTGCAGGTGTCCGATGGCGTCGATGACGTTTTGGCGGTTATCCATGAGAATATCCCGCCAAAGCCCCGCGTCCCCGGCGGCGATGCGAGTCGAATCCATGAATCCGCGGCCGCGCAGGTCGAGCG
>JBGSMH010000495.1:0-2537 GCA_041740275.1 Phycisphaerae bacterium | reverse complement strand
TGGTTGTAGTTCGCTGCGTCTGGGGATGCGTCATTGTGCTCCCACGCGTTGCGGCCGCTCATTGACAAGTGAATAAGAAGGATTGAACTCCGGCCGGAAAGGTAGGAGTTGCAACAGTTGCACGCGGCGCGCAACACTTTTGGAGCGTCGAAATTTTTAAGTCCTGCGGCCGCCAGAAGTTACGATTTTCACATGGACCAAAGCCGATGCAACAAATGCAACAAGTGAAAAGATTTGCGAGTTCTGATTGCCAAATTGCGATCGAAAATCGACACTCCAAAATCGCAATTCTCCGGCCCCAAGCCCTGCTTTCTTACATTTTGGGTCATAGTGCCGTATTGAAGTGGGTCAACACTTTGATAGCATCACTTTGAACCGAAATGTTCGGTCGAAGACTTTTATCCCTGATTGGAGATTGACCCATGCCCGGCTGGACCAACTTAGAGACCCTGATCAACCAGGAAAAAACGCAATTAATCGAAGAAGGCGTTGCCCCCGAGGTCGCTGCCGACGCGGCGAAGCAGGCGCACGACAAACGGCTGAGTAACTCAAACGAGTATGAAGTTTGGGCACCTTTCAAAAACTTGCCGATCCGGGACGACTTTCTGTTTATCGAACCCAGCGATCTGGAATCCATCCGCGCCCAGCGCTCCGGCGACGCACCGAAACTGACCTTTGCGCCCAGTGACGACGTGCTGCTAGACAAAATGTACGGGGCCTGGCTGGCACGCTGTGCGGGGTGTGCGTTGGGCAAGCCGGTCGAAGGGTTCATGGGCAAGCACAACGGGATCGAAAGCTGGGAACGGCAAAAGACGTATTTGCAGGCGATTGACGCTTCGGAATGGCCTTTGAAGGATTACTTTCCGCAGCGATCGCCCGCGGAGGAAAAAACGGGACGGACATGGTGTCATCCTTCGACGCGCGAGCAGATCGCGTTCATGGAGACCGACGACGACATCCGCTACACCGTGATCGGGCAGATCATCACAAAGAATCATGGTCGCCATTTCACCTCGGCACACGTGGCTAACGCGTGGCTGGTTTACCTGGGGTATAGCAATGTTTGTACGGCTGAGACGCAGGCGTACCGGAACATCGTGATCGGCCACGACTCGTTCCGGTGGCTGAACGATCTGAATCACGCGCGATCGCTGGATGAGAAGACCGACTGGAAGTGGATCACGCACCACCTGAACCCGTATCGCGAGTGGATCGGCGCTCAAATTCGCATCGACAGCTACGGCTACGCTGCCGCGGGCGATCCGGAACTGGCGGCAGAGTTCGCATGGCGCGACGCGCGGATCAGCCATGTCAAGAATGGCCTCTACGGCGCGATGTTCTGTGCCGCGATGATCGCTGCGGCGTTCGCGACCGATGACCCGATGACGATCATCCGTGCCGGCCTGGCGCAGATCCCCAAGCAGTCCCGCCTGCATGCCGAAATGCTGCAAACGGTCGATATCTGCAAGCGCTACAACAATGATTTTGCACGCTTCGAAGACGTCTTTAAGGACATTTACGCCCTACTAGGCCACTACGATCCGGTTCACACCAACAACAACTGTGCGCTGTGCGTCGCGGCGTTGTTGCTGGGGAACTGCGATTTCCACAAGGGCATCACTCTGGCGGTGATGGGTGGATTGGATTCCGACTGCAATGGCGCGACGGTCGGGAGCATCGTCGGTGCGGTCTGTGGTGCCAAAAACGCCCCGAAGCACTGGGTCGGCCGACTCAATGACACGCTCAACAGCTTTGTCGTTGGCTACCACCCGATCGCCATCAGCGAGTGCGCCAAACGATCGGTCGGGATTTGGAAAAAGGTGCGCGCCGAAAAACCTGCGTGATTGCAGGCTTACCGTCGCGTACGCCAATCACAAGCGGAACCGCTTTAGCTTGTGATTGACGGTCACGATCACAAGTTCGCTTGTGTACGCAGAGCGGGCCGGCAAATGCCGGCCCGCTGTACTGCGTATTGTGTTTCTGGTAGGGCGTCGCCCTATTAGTAGCGGTAGTGATTCGGCTTGTAAGGCCCATCCACCGGCACGCCGATGTATTTGGCCTGTTCGGCGGTCAGCTTGGTCAGCCGAACCCCGAGTTTGTCCAGGTGCAATCGGGCAACCTTCTCATCGAGGTGCTTGGGCAGCACATAAACGGCGTTTTCGTACTTCCCACCGTTCTGGGCCAGCTCGATCTGCGCAATCGTCTGGTTGGTGAACGACGCACTCATCACAAAGCTCGGATGACCCGTCGCACAGCCCAGATTCATCAACCGGCCCTCGGCCAGGATCAGCACGCTCTTGCCGGTGCTCTTGAAGGTGTACATGTCGTACTGCGGCTTGATGTTGGTCCGCTTGACCAAGCCCTTCTCTTGGCGCGATTCCAGACCGGCCATGTCCACCTCGTTATCGAAGTGACCGATGTTGGCGACGATTGCCTTGTCCTTCATCTTCTCCATGTGCTCGGCGGTGATAATCTTGTAGTTGCCGGTGGTGGTGATGAAGATGTCGGCGTATTCCAGCGCGTCTTCCAGCGTCAGG
>JBGSMH010000494.1:0-3093 GCA_041740275.1 Phycisphaerae bacterium | reverse complement strand
CCTCCACAACATCCTCCAGAGCCTGGAGCCCGAACTCCGCAAGATCGGCTTGGTGCTGATCAACGTCAATATCACCGATATCACCGACGAATCGGGCTTCATCCAGGCGATCGGTCAGAAGGCCGCCAGTCAGGCGATCCAGCAAGCGCGCGGCGACGTCGCCGATCAGGAAAAGATCGGCGAAATCCGCGTCGCCGAAGCCCAGCGCGAACGCATGGTGCTTGTCGCTAACGCCAATAAGACGCGTGAGATCGGCATCCGCGAGGCCGCCCGCGAACAGGCGGTGCGGGTCGCCACGCTCGATAAAGAGCAGCAGATCGGCGAACAGACGGCCGCCTTCGAGCGGGAAATGCAGGTCAAGCAGGCCGAGCGAGATAAGCGCGTGAGCGTCGCCGACGCCAACGCCAAGGCCATCGCCGGCGAAGCCAAGGCGCAGGCCGAGATCGTCCAGACGCAGGCCGAATTACAGGTCAAACAGGCGACCGCATACCAGCTATCCGAAACCAAGAAGCGTGAAGCCGAGGCCGCCGTTCAGGAAGCGCAGAACCGCGCGATGGCCAAAGCGGCGCTGGCGCACGCCGAACGTGTCGAAGCCGAACAGCGGGCGGCGTTTGAAGCCCCCGCCAAGGCACTTAAGGCCAAGACGATCGTCGAAGCCGAAGCCGATTCCGAACGCCGTCGCGTCGAAGCACAGGGTGAGGCCGAGGCGATCTACGCCAAGCTGGAAGCCGAAGCCCGCGGCCAGTACGAAATGCTCGCCAAGAAGGCCGAAGGTCTCAAAGCCATCGTCGAAGCCTGCGGCGGCGCGCAGCAGGCGTTCCAGATGCTTCTCCTTGAACACATGGACCACCTCGCCGACGCCAGCGCCAAAGCGATCAGCAACATCAAGTTCGACAAAATCGTCGTCTGGGACGGCGCCGGGTCCAATGGCACGGGCAACTTCCTGCAAAACCTTGCCCACACGCTCCCGCCGATGCTCCAAACCCTCAAAGACATCGGCGGCATCGAACTGCCCGAATCGCTGGTCAAACTCAACACCGACCCGTCCGCCACCAACGGAAAAACCGAAGTCGCCGCGGTGCGTGGGAAGGAATGAACGCCGAAACGCGAATAGAGGTCATGTTGGGCGTACGCGCGAAACATCTACACGCCATTGCGTGAGTGAATAGATTCCTCGCGCGTACGCTCGGAATGACAACCTTCAGATCGCCTCCTTTGCGCGCCCTCAACGCTTCGCTTACCCGAAGCAAACATAAGTCCGCCCACACCGCATAAACCGAACTAAATCTATTGCAACCTTTGCGCGAAACAGTCCCACTCCTTGCGCTCGTGGCCGATGATTATACCAGTGCATGAGGCACAGACCGTACGAAACACCCACGCAAGGAGGCGTGATGTTTGACAGACTCGCACCCGGGATTGCTTTGACACCTGATGATCTACTGTCGCCCAAGCGCGTCGATCTGCATGCCCACACGCTCGCCAGCTCGGTGGCGGGGGAGGCGGCGCTCAACGCGATCGATTGTCCGGAATGTTTCTCCAAACCTTCCGAAGTCGCCAAACAGGCGCGCCTGCGCGGCATGGATTTCGCCTGCATCACCGACCATGACACCATTGATGGCGCGACCGAGCTGTTGGCCGACCCGATGGTAATCATCGGCGAAGAAGTCACCACCCGCTTCCCGGAAGATAAATGCTGCTTTCATCTGTTGGTGTACGGGATCGATGCCGCTCAGCACGCCGAATTACAGTCCCGCCGTGATGACGTTTACGCGATCGCCGACTACATCGCCCGGCAGCGAATCGCCCACGCGGTGGCGCACCCGCTTTATCGTCAGAACGATCGACTCACCCGCTGGCACCTTGAGCGCTTACTGCTGCTGTTCAAAGGGTTTGAGGTGCTCAACGGGGCGCACAGTTCGCTGCATCGGGAGAGCATCGAACCGGTGCTGAACAATCTGACGCGACAATCGATCAGCGACCTGGCCGACACGCACAAGATCGTGCCCAAGTGGGAAGAGCCGTGGTTCAAAGCCCGCACGGGCGGCAGTGATGATCACGGGCTGCTGAATATCGGCCGGACCTGGACCGAGTTTCCCGGCGAAGTCGCCAACGTTTCTGACCTGCTCGAATGCCTGCGAACCGGTGCCTGTCAGCCCGGCGGTGAGGCA
Organism: Phycisphaerae bacterium; assembly: GCA_041740275.1. GTDB lineage: Bacteria > Planctomycetota > Phycisphaerae > Tepidisphaerales > Tepidisphaeraceae > BPJO01. The sequence continues at coordinate 922 of JBGSMH010000494.1, read as the reverse complement.
GGGTCGTCGATCAAGCTGGCGCACCAATTCTTCAGCGTCGGGGCCAAATACTATGGCCAAAAACTCGCCTCCCGATCCGGCGGCGGATCGGATATGAGCAGCATGCTCTTTTCGGCGCTGGTCGGCGATCAAACACAAAAAACCTCCAAGCTGAAGCTGGCCAAGCAGGCCATTCGTCACAAGACATCAAAACTTACGCAGCGCGTGCGTCTTCCGTGGAAGAAAAAGGACGGGAGTCGTCCACGGGGCGCCGCGCTGCTTTCGGACGTGTTTGTGGAGAGCGTGCAAAAGCACCTGGGTTCGCACCCGCAGATGTTCGCGATGCTGAAAAAAGGCATCCCGCCGCTGGCGGCGCATCGGGATGTGTTTGGGCTGCTCTCCGAGGTCAATCGCGATCTGGCCAACGCGGTGTTTGATGAAGCGACCGACAGCCTCAAACGCGGGTCGATCCTCGGCGTGTTTGATGCGGTCTCTCAGATCGCGGCACAGCAGTTTTTCCTCTGGCCTTACTATTTTGCGCTCTTCCACCAGAATAAGGAGCGACCTTTGATGGCAGGACTGGCACACGAGCGGAAAAACCGCACCGCCGAGACACTAAAGGTCGGCCTGTTCACCGACACGCTCGACGAGATCAACGGCGTTGCCCGGTTCATCCGGGACATGGGCGAGCAATCGCGCCTGCGCGATTTCCATCTGACCATCCACACCAGCGTGCCGGATATCAAGTTTGATGTGCCCGCTCGCGTCAACTTCAAGCCGCTTTTGTCGCGTCCGATGCCGTTTTACGACACCATCGCGCTCAATCTCCCGCCCGTGCTGGAAGTGCTGGAATACGCCGATCGGCAGCAGTACGACGTGATCCACTGCTCCACGCCCGGGCCGATGGGCATGTGCGGATGGCTGGCGTCAAAAATGCTTCGCG
>JBGSMH010000493.1:0-4811 GCA_041740275.1 Phycisphaerae bacterium | reverse complement strand
CGCCGTGGTGACGAATCGGCGATTCTGTGGTAGGGAAGGGTTATGTCAGAGCACATCACCCATACCGCGATTTGTGACGATGTCCGAAGAGTCTGTTTGTGCCTTGACGATTTGCCCGATGTCTTCAAAAAGACGTGGGCCACCAACACCGATGTGTCGCGGCTAGGCGGGGTGACGCGACACGCCGACCGTTGGTCCGCCGATATCGTGGCGCATGTGCGAGATCATCCCGATGATCGCGACGGGGAGCAGAAACTGGCGTTTGTGCTGGGGGCACTGACGCATCGCAGCATTGATCGGCACATGAAGCCGGTTTTTGCCTATTTCAAGCAATCGACCGACGCCCGCATCGAAGCAGGCAAACCGTTCAACGAATGTACGATCTATTGTGACATGCTGATCCTCAAAGAGGTCTTCGCGATCGATCAGTTGTTTGCAGGAAATCTGTTCGACAAACCCCTGGCGGAGCGTCGGGCGGGGTTTCATGAGCTGATGCGGACGACGTGGCAGCGGATTTTAATCCAGATGCACACCTTTAGGCCGGATGACGCCAATGTGCATACTTGGTTGTCGAACCTGTTTGCCGGCGTGCAGGATTTCAACCTGCGACTCGATATCTACGAGCAGATCGCCGCTGAGCCGAATAAGGAGAAGTGGCAAAAATACCTGGTCGAGACGCATTTTTACGATCCCGCCGACCCGATTGTCGGTTTGGCGCGGTCGATCCAGAAAGGCGCGACGGTCGATTCGGCTGCGGCGAATCGCGCCATTGACGCCACCCACTCAGAATCGTCGCTTTACGCCCGTGCGATGCGGCACGCCATCGGCTATATCCGCGCCGCCGGGCGGCTTTATCGGAACCAAATCACGGTTGAGCAGACCAAACCGCTGCTGGATATCGGCGTGCCCGAACTGGCGATGACCTACCGCCCGCCTCGCAAAGCCTGATCGGTGGGCGGTCAGGATCAATTGATTGACAGATTCACGCAACAAACCGGCCTCCGGTCGATATGATGTTGTGGGAGACTCCCTGTTATGAGCCAACTTGCCCATCCCGATGTGGCCCATGTGGTCGAAATGCTGCAAAGCGTTGGCCTGCGCTATCGCATGTTGCGCGTGGTGCGCGGCATTCTCCTGTTCTGCGCCGTCGCGACGATCGTCACGCTCATTGCGGGGATGATCGCGCACTGGACGGGCGCCGGAACCGGGGCGCTGCTGGCGTTGATCGGCTGGGCATCGGTGGTGGGCGTTGCGGGGGTGGTGTGGCTGGTTCGCCCGCTGGTGAAGAGTCAAAAACAAAAATGGGTCGCCCGGCTGATCGAACAGCGCGTCGATGGCTTGCACAACGGGCTGACCAACGCCCTGATGCTTGCCGATCGGGAGGATTTGCAGGACAGCCCGTTTACGCCGCTGATTTATTCTGAAATTCGCGCCCGCGTATCCGGTGCATCAATTGATCGGGCGGTCAACCCCAAAGAACTCTGGCCGGTGGCGTGGCGATGTGGCGCGGTGGTGATCGTCGGTGCGATCGTGAGCCTCCTGCTCTGGCCGCAACTAAGTCATGGCTGGACGCAGATGTTTGCCCCCTCGGCATTCGTGCCGCAGGTCAATGGAATCACCATCACGTCGGTTCTGCCCGGGGATACCACCCTAATCAAGGGTCGGCCATTGGAAGTGGTCGTCGAAATCTCTGGCGCAAAGCCGGACGAACCCCCGACCGAAGCACAACTTTTCTTCGAGCCGATGTTTGAAGGCAAATCGCACATGTCGATTCCCGCAGTAGCGCCCGAGCGATTTGCGGCACGGCTGGAGCATGTGGATGAACCGATGCGGTACCGCGTCGAGGTGGCCGGAACACAGAGCAGGTGGTTTGATCTGAAAGTGATCGACCAGATCAAGTTGTCGGCGTTGCAGCTTTCGATCACGCCGCCTTCGTACACCAAAAAGCCGCAGCAGGTGCTGGATGTCAATCTGGAATCGATCACGCCGGTGCAAGTGCCGATGGGCAGCCGGGTGGAAGTGACCGCGAAGATCGACACACCCGTCACATCGGCGATGCTGCAACTGAGCGAGGACAAGCCGCTGGAAATGCAGCGCGGATCGGATGGCAAGACGTTCGGCGTGGCGTTTGTTGTCGATAAGGATACGACGCTGGCGATGCTGTTTGCCGATGCGACCGGACAGATTGTCGCACGGTTGCCCGAGCAGGCGATGGCGATTCAGGCGCAGCCGGACCAGATGCCGCAGATCGCGATGCGGTGGCCTTCCCAGGATGTCGCGACCCCGCCGGCCACGGAGCTGATCATTCGGGCGGATTTGCGAGATGACTTTGGATTGACCAACGCCCGGGTGTTGATGAGCACCGACCCCGACAAGCCGCTGGAGATCGCGGGGGATACCAAACTAAGCGGGCAACCCGCGTTTGAAATGTCGCAAACGTTGGCGATCCCCGAGGCGATGCGCAAGCACGGGACGGTGGTTCGCGTGCAGATCGAAGCGACCGACAACCGCATGATCTCCACCGAATCCGGCCCACAAACGACGCAATCGCCGGTCTATAACATCACGTTTCGCGACCCGAACGAGATCGCCAAGGAATCGCAGGAGCGGATCGATCAATTGCGTGAAGCGTTGCGGCGGATGTTGATTCGACAACAGGAACTGCACGCCGACACGCTGGCGCTCAAGGCATTCAACGGAACACTGAACGTCATCATCCGCGGACAGACCGAATTGCGCGACAAGATGCTTTCGACGGCAGAGACCTTTAAGTTTGAGCCGTCGGACGCCAACGTGCAAAAAACACTTTACATGCTGGCGCGAAATCCGGGTCAGGAAGCGGTCGATCTGGCGACGGCGCTGTCAACCGAACCCAGCGTCGCGGTGCAGCCGACGATTCATCAGGATTTGCAGGCCAGGCAACGCCGGATCATCCAGACGCTCGAATCGCTGTTGGCGATGCTAGTCAAAACCCCGGACCTGAAGGAAGTCGAAGCCAAGCGTGGCGGCGATCTGCCGACCCGCGCCGATGTCGCCAATGATCTGAAAGCTGCGCTCGAAGAGTTCATGAAGCAGCAGCAGAAGATCCTCGATCAGACCGCGCCGCTGGCGAAAAAGCCGGTCGATGATTTTTCAGATGCGGATAAGAGGAAGCTGGAAGAACTGGCGATGAGCCAGGAGAAGCTCGACGCGTTCATGCAGGAGAAGATCGCCGATTTCTCCAAACTGGCCGAGCAGGACATGGCCAACGCGTCGCTGCTAAAGGAACTGATGGAAGTCTATTCCGAAGTCACCATGGCCAAGGACGCCTTGAAGAAAAAGGAGACCGAGATCGCGGTGGCGGCCGAGGAAATGGGCGTCGAGTTGGCCAAGGAAATCACCAGCAATCTGGAAAAATGGCTGGTCGACGAACCCGATCGCATCAAGTGGGATCAGGAAGACCCGCTGACCAAAGCCGATATTCCGATGGCGGAGTTGCCCAAGGAATTGGAGGACATGATCGGCGAGTTGATGGAGGAGCAGGAAGACATCCTCGAAGAAGCCGAGGACACCAACGCCAACTGGACCGATTCGCTGGATAAGGGTGCCGGTTGGGACGCGGCAGACGGCCCGATCGCCAACATGAGCGCCAAAGGCGTGACCGGCAATCAACTGCCCAACAACAACGAAATGGGCGGCCGAGCCGGGGAAGGTCGATCCGGCAAATCACAGGGCGAGTTCGTTGAAGAAACCGCATCCGGCAAAGGCGGACGCAACACGCCCACCCGACTCGATCCGACCCCGTTCCAACAGGGACAGATCAAGGACGATTCCAAAGACCCCGTTGGCGGCGCGACCGGCGGCGGGAAACTTTCCGGGCAAGGCGGGGAAGGATTGGAAGGTCCGGTCCCGCCCGCACTCAAGGAACAGATGCAGCGGCTGGCACAGAAGCAGGCCCAGCTTCGCAACTCGGCTGAGCGGTTGAATATCAAGTACCAGCTCGGGCGGTATGACAATTTCAAACTGCTGGAATCGATCGCGATCATGCGCCGCGTCGAGGCCGATCTGGATGCCAATCGCTACCGCAACGCGATGCGCCGCAAGGACGTGCTGCTCGACGCGATGGACACCAGCCGCATGCTGGTCGGCGGAGAAATCCACGTCCAGCACGACACCACGCCAGCTTTGAGCACCCGCATGGAAGACCAGATCCACGACGCCATGAAGGGCGACCTTCCCCCCGGCTGGAGCGATGCGCTAAAGACGTATTACGAGAAGTTGGGGAGACAGTGAGATTGTGGGCTTGGGGACTGGGGCTTAGGGCTTGGGGATCCGTGCCTGAGGCTTCGCGCCCTGCCGGTTCTCAGCTTGTGCCGGACCCTTTTTCGAACGCTTGGCGACGTTGGACCAGAATTGTTTGCGTTTCCGCATGAACTCCGGCGACAGCGGGTGGGCTTTGACAAACGCCTCGGCCTGTCGCAACAGGTCGAAAAAGGCGTCGAAGTCCTCGGAGAAAATATTTAGCCGCAACTTGCGGACCTCGCCACTTTGCTTGTCCCGACGGCCTTCAGTGAGGACGAGATAGTGATTGTCGTTGGTCGCCTTCTTCACCTGTAGCGCATAGGTGCGCGGGCCAACCGATTTGAAATACTGCTGGAAGAGGATCGGGTGATCAGGCCTGTCCGATGACCGTTCGCGATTGCCTGATGAACCAGGCGCGAACGCGGGCGATGAAGCCCTTGCGGGTGCGGTCGTCGGACGCGGGTTGTTCGCTGGTGTCGGCCGCGCGGGAGGCACGGCCTGGGAGGGTCGCGAAGGTGCGCCCGGTTTGG
>JBGSMH010000492.1:0-3722 GCA_041740275.1 Phycisphaerae bacterium | reverse complement strand
GAACGCCACCGCCGCCGCTGACGCCAAAGCCGCCGCCGAGAAAGCCGATGCCGCAGGCAAGGCGTATCGTGAAGAAAACGCCAAGAAGCCCGGCGTAACCACCACCGCATCCGGCCTGCAGATCGAGACGATCAAGGAAGGCACCGGCGCCAGCCCGGCGGCGACATCGACCGTCAAGGTTCACTATGTCGGCACGCTGACCGATGGCACGGTGTTCGATTCCTCCGTCGCCCGCGGCAAGCCGGCCGAGTTCCCGCTCAACGGCGTGATCCGTGCCTGGACTGAGGGCCTGCAACTGATGAAAGTCGGCGGCAAAGCCAAGCTCGTCTGCCCGCCCGACATCGCCTACGGCCCCGAAGGTCGCCCCCCCACCATCCCGCCGAGCGCGACACTGGTGTTCGAGGTCGAACTGATCGAGATCGTCAGTCAGTAAGACGAGCCACAGAGACCACAAAGAACACAGAGAGCTGGACCACGCTGTGATGCTCTCTGTGTTCTTTGTGGTCTCTGTGGCTAAATCGCATTTGTATCAAACCTGCTTAACCGTCAGATACCCGGTGGCTTCATCGAGTGAGGTGTATTGGTACGCGCCGTTGCGGTAGGCGTAGTGGATTTCGCGGCCGCCGGGGCCGAGGTCGACCAGGGACCAGGCTCCACCGGGGATCTTGTTGCTGTGCAGGAAGTAGCCCTTGTTGTTGGTCCCGTCGAAGAAGAAGACGCGCGGCTTGTTGTTTTCGATGTGGATTTTGCTGTAAAGCCCCTGGCGTTTTTTCGACGCGATGACGAGGCTGGACCAGAGCGTTTTTTCGATCCCGCCGGTGTCGTAGGCATAGCGCAGTTGGCCGCGACCGGCGTCGTAGTAGGTGGCGACGCCTTTGTAGCGATCGCTGCTGGTCCCGCTGTCGTACCAGTTCAGCGAGATATACCCGCCGCTGATATTCATGGATTGATCGACCGTCTCGTAGCGCCATCCGGTCTTGTATTGGATGCCCCATTTGACGTCCATCGTCGTGGTGTTTTCGTACGCGATCGCGAACTTGCTGGCATCCGGCCGGTTGGGATCGAGCGTGATCGACGGGAATCGCCCGACATCGCCGCTGCTGTCGATGGTCTGGATATCCCAGCCGCCCGATTGCGGGAGCGCCAGGCGCAGGTCGCCTTTGGTCTTGTTGTAATACGCGATGGCGGGCGTGTTGTTACGGCTGAAGACCAGCGACGGATACCCGCCTGTCGAGCCGGGCACATCCACCACATCCACGTCCCACGCGTTGGTGATCGGCGACAGATGGGCATAGCGCAAATCCCCGTTCCAGGCGTCTTGATACGCGATGCCTGGCCGACCGCTTGCGTCGATCTCCAGATCGGGGTTGTAGCCGACGAAATAGCCATCATCGACGATCTGCACCGTGCTCCAAACGCCGTTGGTGTCGCGGACGGCGTATTTCAGATTCTTTTCGTCGCGATCCCAGAACGCATGATGCAACCGCCCTGCGGCGTCGTAGGCGATGTCGTTAAACGCCCCGCGCGACTGCGCCTGACTGTTCAACCGTTCCCATGATGGCGGGGCGAAGGTGATGTTGGTCCCGTTGATGTTGAGTATGGCGCTATCGCCGAATGTGTTGGGGATATCGACCCACGACGCTGAGGAGATCGCCGTCGCGGCGCTGCCGCTGTGGGCGGTGATCAACGTGGCGAACACCGCATAGGTTGTCCCCAACTGCTGCACATAGTATCGCGAGGCGGGGTTGGCGATATCCGGCGGCGCCAGGTCGCTGGTGATCACGCCGCTGGTCGCGACGTATGCACTTTGGCCGGGACGCAAAAGCGATTGAATCCGCACGTTGCCCAAGCCATCGGTGTTGCGCGTGTAGATCAATCCGTTGGCGAGGTCGCGCGAGGTGTTCTGGTTCTCGACGGTGAAGTTCTGCTCCCAGTTCTGCGCCCGTGTCGATTCGACAAAATCGACGACCACCATCGTATCGTCCCCGTCATACCAGACTGATCGCGATACCGTCGGCGAGCCGGGCACGGAAAAATACCCCTGATGCCCTGCAGAGATCATGTAACCCCCGGCCACGCTGGTGATGCCCGTGGACTTGATCCCGTTCATGTTTTCCAACTCGCCATGATTGAGGTCGGCGATGCCAATCGTGTTGTGCGACTTGGTGCTGATGATCTTGGTGCGGGTTGTCGAAGTGTCGTACAGATACAGCCCCGGATCGGCGATCAGTGGTCGGCCGTAGCCGAAGAGTTCGAAGTTAAGCAGATCGAAATGGCCGTGAAGCCCGCCTTTGGGACCGGCGTCAAAGTTGATCTGACGCGCGCTGGTGCCGCTGTCGGAGCGCAGGACATAGTTGCCGCTGTCGGGCATTTCATAAGTGTCACCGCGTGCGCCCAGCGAGGGCGTCGCAGGGTTACCGAGGTACGGATTGACCGCGGCGGTGCCGAAAATCCACGCATCGCGCGTGCGCGGCTTGGCTTCAGGCCAGCGCGACTCATTTAGCGCCAGCCCGGCCTTGAGGAAGATCGCGGCATTGCTGTCGCGATAGGTGTCCCCGATTGCTGGCCGCTGACTGTTGGGCGACAACTGCTGCCACACCGCATCGACCGCCAGTTTCAACTTGTTCACCTTCGCCGGTGCCCAGGTGTTGCCGTTGAGCGCATCGAGCCGGTACGCCTCGACCAGATCGCTGATCACGATCGCGCCATACCCCGGCGACTGCTCACGATGCGAGCCATCATCGTACAACTGCCCATCCATCCCCTTGTAAAGCGCTTCGCGGCCGATCGTTTCCCACGCGGCGGCGTTATCCACCTCGGGGAATAGCACACCCATGTACAGCTCAGTGCGCGACATCGAATTGGTGCGATTGCTGCCAAAATCGGTCAGATTTGTCACCGTGCGATTCAGCGCATCGGTCTGCTGCAGCATTTTATAGAGCATCAACGAGTTGGCAGACCCGGTCCACGCGGGCGCTTGCAGCACGCTGAAATAGGTCATCAGCCATGCCTCAAGCCGGATTGAAATATCAAAGCCGTAACTCGTCCACTGGTTCTTATTGGAAGGGAGCGGAAACGAAGTATTCTCACTCGACCAGTCGGCCAACTGATACAGCAACTCGTTGATGTATTTGGTGTCGCCCGTGTAGCGGTAGCTTTGCGACAGATCGACCCAATATTCCTGTCGATTCAGGGCATAGAGATATTCGGGATTGCTGCTGGGCGAAGCATCAGACCAATTGATGTTGGCCGGCAAAGTGACCGTGTAGGTGTCGGCAGAGCTTTGCTCCGGGAAGAGCCGGTCATCGGTCACCCAGTCGGCGTGCTGTGTCTGCGAGCCGGTTGACAGATTGCTGTCTATGTACGACGCGATGCTTGAGGCGTCGCCCGGTGCGAAAAAGTAGTTGGCGGTGTTGCGCGATCGCATGTAGGTCAGCAGGGTGGTGTCGAACTGCGTGGGGTTGCTGGACACCAATGCCGCGTTCAGCGCGTTGTAGGTGGTGCTGGAGATCATCGTCAGCCGCGCCAGCAGGTCCTGGCGCTCGGTCAGATCAAAACTGGTGCCCAGCGTGTCCGGGCGCGGACTGGCGGGGGTTTGGGCGAGTAGAAGTCGGCTTTCGAGATCCTCGATCATGGGGCGCGGATTCGACATCAGGAGTTACCTTCGGGCTAGAGGACAACCAAGCGTGCTTCACCACTATCGAATAGATGCCGCCGAGGGT
>JBGSMH010000491.1:0-2523 GCA_041740275.1 Phycisphaerae bacterium | reverse complement strand
TTACGATATTCGTATGGACGAAAGCCAACGCAACAAGGGAAAAATAGTGGGCGGTGGGCAGTGGGCCGGAAACGACGAAGCCTTCGTTCACGAGCCACGAACCGCGAACCACGCATTCCAGCCTCACGCACGGGGGGGTGCGTCGCTGTGAATCAGGGTGAGGATTTCGGATCGTGACGCGGCGTTTTCCTTGAATATGCCGCGCAGGGCACTGGTGACCATCGTGCTGCCGTGCTTTTTGGCACCGCGGATGGTCATGCAGGTGTGTGTGGCTTCGATCACGCAGGCGGCACCGATCGGGGAAAGCTCTTCCATCAGTGCGTCGGCGATTTGGGTGGTCAATCGTTCCTGCACCTGTGGCCGTCGGGCAAAGCCCTCGACCAGCCGGGCCAGTTTGGAGAGGCCAACGACTTTACCATCCGGCAGATACGCCACATGCGCTCGCCCGGTAAAGGGAAGGAGGTGGTGTTCGCACAGGCTATGGAACTCGATATTGCGGAGGAGAACGACCTCGTCATATTCCTCGGTGAAGACGGTTTTGAGGTGTCGCTTGGGTTCGTCCTGTAAGCCAGCCATTAACTCGCCATAGGCGCGGGCGACGCGGTTGGGGGTTTTGATCAAGCCTTCACGATCCGGGTCTTCGCCGACCGCGATGAGGATTTCGCGCACCGCTTTTTCGATGCGGGGCAAATCAATCTTCGCCGGTCTTAAGTCGGCGGCATCAGAGGCGTCTTCATAGTCGTCACACGAAAAACCAGCTCGCTGCGGCATGAACCGATCCTTTCATAGGGAAAACCAGTATAGGCATGATCTTGCCAAGTGTCAGGTTCTGGATGGTATGCGAAGTCAGTTCTTAAAAAGAGGGTGTTTTGTCGCACTGACGCGTCGCACTGACACAACGGGTCATTTTGGGATAAACTGATGAACATGAGCGATATCACGCCAGTTGCGGTAGTCGGATGTGGCCGGATGGGGCGATTGCATGCGCGGGTCTATTCGCAGATGCCCAACGTGAAATTGGTGGGTGTTTATGACGCCAACCCCGATACCGCCCGCGCTACTGCTGAGGAATATAACACGACCCATGCCGAGTCGCTCGACTGGTTGCTGGACAAGGTCAAAGCCGTCAGCATCGCCGTCCCGACAACGCATCATCTGGCGATCGCGACCCCGCTGCTGGAACGACAGATCGCCTGTCTGATCGAAAAACCGCTCGCCCCGAACTCTGACGAAGCCCGGCAGCTTTTTGCGTTATCGGCACGACACAAGGCGATGATTCAGGTCGGCCACATCGAGCGATTTAACCCGGCGGTTCGGGCGATGCTGGAACTGGGCATTGTCCCCGGATTCATGGAAGTCACGCGGATCAGTCCGCTGAGTTTTCGCTCGATCGACGTGGGCGTGGTCCTGGACATGATGATCCACGATATCGACATCGTCCTGCAATTGGCGCGGTCCCCGGTGCAAAGTATCGACGCGGTTGGCGTGAGCGTAATCGGCGACGCCGAGGATATCTGCAACGCCCGCCTGCGATTTGCCAACGGGTGCGTCGCCAATCTGACTGCATCGCGGCTATCGCTCAAAACCGAGCGCAAACTGCGTGTATTTGGCAGTGACACCTATGTTTCGCTCGATTATCAGAAGAAGTACGGCATCACCATCCGCCGGGGCAAGAACATCGACACGGTTCGATCTATCGTCGATCAGATTAAGCGGGGCGAGGTGGCGGATTTGTCGGACCTGAACTTCGCCGAACTGGTTGATCTTCACGAACTGGAGATCGAGGATGAAGTGCCGTTGCGGGCGGAGTTGGACGCATTTATTGATTCGGTGGTCAACGGCACCACGCCGGTGGTGACGGTCGAGGACGGCTTATCCGCAGTTGAGTTGGCTGAGCGGATTGTGGCAACGATGACCAAGCAGAATGTGGGGTGATCGTGGTGAAATGTCCGATCTGCAAAGCCGAAGTGGACGAATCCAAGGCCGGGCAATCGGGGTCGTGGTTTCCGTTTTGTTCGGATCGGTGTCGCACCATCGATTTGGCGCGGTGGCTGGATGGCAAATATCAGATTCCTGTTGAGTCGGAAGACAAACTCTATGACGATGATCAGGAGCGGACGCGGTCGGAAGAACTTTAACTCGCGCGCGGATATTGTCCTGCGCCGTCGCGGGGGTATACTTCCGCGCTGACTAATTCGCATACACATAGCTGAAGGGAAGCGAGCATATCATGTCAGAGCAAGACCCAACCACGATTCGGAAGATCGATTGGAAGTCCGTGTTTCCGTTCATTCACCTGTTCCACGGGTTTCGATTGGCGATCGATCCGTCGAAACTGGTGCTGGCGCTGTCGGCATTATTGATGCTGTACATTGGCGGGCGGTTGATGGACGCGATCTGGCCTTCGCACTCGCGGGCGATGAACAACGAGATTCGCGAGTTTGAGACCGATCGTTTTGCCGATTTCCACCTGGCGCGCAAGAACGCCGCTCAGGCGCGATATGACGAACTCAAGCAAGCCCT
>JBGSMH010000490.1:0-7885 GCA_041740275.1 Phycisphaerae bacterium | reverse complement strand
GCGCCTGCTGGAACTGATCGACGGCTCATTCGACCGCCTCAGTACGACTTGACCAGCACCGCAGGTCATTTCGTCGCACCGCTGATTTCATAGTGGCAATATGGGCATTTGACGATATCTTTGGATGTTCGTTTTTAAATCGTGTCGGCTGGCGACATCCGCCGGACTGGCCCTTTGATTTGATGGCGAAAAAGTCATGAAAAATCAGTCACTCAACAACGTGAACCTGTTGGGCTATTTTCGGTGCGATTGTCGTGAATTGCTGGCAGCACTCCTGCTGTCACTTATCTTGTTTTGCACGGTCGGTTGCTGCATGGAAAAGCGGAGCGGAATGACGATCGCTTGGGACAACTACGATGGCCTCACACCTCCAACCGCTGCCAGATTCTACCTTGATGGAGTTGACATGGGCACGGGGGTGGCTGCGATGGATCGGATTGCGGCCACCATCCGCGAATCGTCTCCGGCGTGGATCACATTCCATTACACTTTCCCCACGGAATGTCTCGCGGACGGCGGCCCTCACTACGCGCTGCCGTTCACATGGGAAGAGTGCAAGACGCAATTAGGGGAAGCCCTTGAGCAGTCTAAGGGCGAGTTACGAGACGTGCCATTGGTAACCCCCGTGCCGTAAAGAAGTCAGGTTCGAGTAAGCTCAGGTACATTACGGGAAGGAAATCGACGCCTTTGATTGGCCTCTAAAAAAGACCAAAATGACATACTACCGAATTGAAGAGTCGATCCACGACGATGGTTACTGGGTCGTCGGCATCAACGATGAGCACGCACAATGGCTGTGGCACTTACGCCGGGGATTTCGTATTGCAGATACGGGTGAGGCCGTTCCAATCGAAGTCAACGATGGCGCGGAAACACCGTTTGCCCTCGGATTTTACCAAGTGCCAGTGGTATCGTTGTCCCTCGCACAGGAACTTGTCGCGGTCGCTCCCGATGACTTACAGATACTGCCTGCAAAGCTATCGAATGGCGTCTCCGGATTCGTCATTTTGAACATTCTGCACGTGCTCGACGTGCTGATTCCTGAATTGGCATCACGATGGGAGTTATCCCAGCCTTCATCAAGCCCATTGCGACGGGAGCGTATAAGAGGCCATCAAATCTTCCGGATTCTCAACTCGCCGGCAGTTGTCGTGTCACAAGCGGTTTGGAATAAGATAACCCAAGCCGGAGTGAGGAACATACACAGCGAACCGGTCTCGTTTTTGCCCACGTGAGAACCCTCGTGGCGATTGGAATTTGGGAACCGGAACGGTGACGGCACGGTCCCTGCGAAGGCCCGAGCGATTCGGGTTGCTGCAGAGTTAAAATGTCGCAAAGGGGTTACTTCGAAGCCCCTCTCCGCCGACGCAGCAAACCTGTGACGCCCAAGCCCAGCAGCGCTAGGGAGGTTGGCTCAGGAACTTCGGAGACCCGGAACCCGTAGGGGTACACGGAAGCCGGGTTTGTGCCAGCGCCTTCGTAGCGGTAGGACGCGAGGAGTTGGTTGGCTTCACTGCCCCACGCCCCGCCCCGAATGCCGCCAGACCCGCTAAGGGCCGCCTCGTTCCACTCCCACATGTTTCCGGCCTGGTCGAACGTGCCGTAGGGACTTTCGGAGTTTTCGTGTGCGCCGACCTCCGTCCGGTATTCTGAGCTGCCGATAGGGGGTGAGAGCGTAAAGCCATTACTGTCGAAGGTCGCATTGTTGCCCGGGTCGGTCGGCATACCCAGGACGTTGCTTGGGGCATTGTTGGTGCCCGTGGGGTAGGCGTAATAGACGTCGCCACTGCCGCTGTGGTAGGCCGCCTTGTACCACTCATTTTCTGTCGGTATGTAAAATCGGCCGCCGTTTGCCGGAGTGTTGCGTGTCACGGCCTGCAGTGCTGTGGTTGTCACCGCTCCATTGAGGGTGTAGGAACCGGTTTCGGTCGTGCCTGGCCCCTGGTCCGCTGTCGGCTGGCCGTTGGTGAGCCAGTTGGTGAACCGTGCCGCACTGCCCCACGAGACGTAATTCACCGGGCGGTTGGTCATGTCGCCGGCTACGGTGTAGCTGTAGTTGCCGGGTTCGCCAGTCCGCTGAATCTGGCAGCCATATTGGGTGGTCATGGACGTTCGGTATACATTGTAGGTGTCGGTCTTGGCGACGGCATTGAGGAACTCGGTGTATTGCCCCGCCGTCACTTCGTACTTGCCGATGTTGTAGGCGTAATTTACCTGGCCAAAGCCAGTGATATCTGCGGCATTGCCCACATTGCCCACCGGCACTAATTCGATGTTCACCGCCGCCGACGCGATTCCCGCCAACCCGGATAGCAAACACGCCGCCACGGCCAAGCCCAGAATCTTGCGTTCCATCTTCTCCAAACCTTCCTGCCGCCAATGGGCACAAGAGAGAGTCCCAAACGCCAGATCGGAAAACGCGCGGAACACCCGCGCCGATCGACCGGGACAAAAACAAACAGAGGGTTTGCAGGCTCTCTCTGAGAACTCCGCGAGGAGATATAGTTTGACCGCGCCCCCCTGAAAGTCAAGAAAATTCGTATAGGCCGCAAAGGTTTGATACTGCGACCGTTTGCCCCAGGCCAGAAAACACTAACTACGAATCCCGTCCCGCCTCCGGAATGGCTGAGCGGGACCGGTCCGGCTTATTGGCCGGATTCCGATTCGGCCTTGAGCTGTTTCCATCTGTTCATGGATCGTGCCAAGTGGTCTTCCGGGTGGTCTTTGATGCCGAAGGTGTGAAGCACCACCGGGCCTTTGTACCCGTTTTCAACCAGCGCCTTAAGATAGCCGCGCGGATCGTAGTTGCCTTTGTCCAGCGGCATGATCAGGCTGTTCCAGCCATCATTGCGGCCGAGTTCGGCACCGTTGATCGATGCCAGAACCAGCATCGGGGCCACTTTCGGGATGATCTGGTTGATACGGTCGGCATTGCCGTGCGCCAATTCGTGGCACAGGTGGATCGAAAGCTGCACGTCCTTTCGATCCAGTTGCTGCCAGATCGCCAGTTGTTCCTCGACATCCTCAAAGACTGTTCCGGCGTGCGGATAGAGCACCATCGCGACGTTTCGGGCCTTGCACTGATCGGCCACCTTGCGGAGGAAATCGATGGTCTTTTCCTGTTCGTGCTTCTTTCCATCGACGACGATCCAGAGCGAGGTGTTGGTTTTCGCCATTTCCACAAGCAGCGAATCGAGCCACTTGGGGTCCAGCGGGTCCTCGAGTTTTGCCCACCAGAGCAGGCTGTAGAGTCGGAAGCTGCCGTCCTGGACCTGTTTGAGTTCGCCAAATCCCCGAACCGCATTCACGTCCGGGCCGGTCAGAACCAGACCTTCGTAACCCAGTCGAGTCAGCAGTTTGACTTGATCGGCGGGCGGGAGGTTCTCGATGCCAAACCCGAAGTCGGCCAGCGGATTGGTGATCTTTATACTTTTGGTCGTCGGTGCTGCCGTCTGCGCCGATGCTTTGGGACCCGCCGCCTGGGTGAATCCAAACGCGGCAATTAGCCACATGCCCAGCATCGCGGTCCAGAAAGTTACCCCACGCCGTAACGACATTGATCTGGTCCGCCACATTCGCCGTCTGCTCCAATCCCTCGTCAATCAGGCTTGATTTGCCTGATTGGCCGTGACAATACCGCTGGTTTGCGGATCGGGCAATGTGCCCAGGATGTACCCGAAGGTGCGGGACCCGCAGACGAACGCGGATTGGCATGCGTCTACAACGGACTGGAAAATCGACTTTCCCCACGATCTGATTACAATCACCTGCCCCGCCTCCAATTGGAGACGTTAGTGCCGTACCGTGAGGAGACTCGATGGATTATCCCCTGTTGGCTGCCGGTGAACTCGGCAACTATATTAACGGCTTCAAGCTTCTGCCGATCGTCCTGGTGACGATCGTTTGGTTCAAGCTGATGACTTGGGTCGATAAAGACGCCAAGACCGCCTATATCCCGCGTGAAACCGCCAATCTGATTAACCTCAGCGGCTGGGCACTGGCGATGATCGTCATGCTGTTCATGCCCAACTACTGGGCGGCGCTGGCGGTCTTTTTGTTCTTCTTTGCCGCCGAGATCGGCTACTACCTGATCTGGCGTAACAACACGGTTGGCTTAAAAGACCTGTCCAAAGAGATCAAGAACGCCATCCGCGGGTTCGGCCGCAAGGAAAAGGAAGTCAAAGCCACCGAAGGTGCGGTGGTGCTGATCGACAAATCGGGCAAAGCAATGGCCCCCCCGATTGACGAAGACCCGTCCCGCCCGCCGTTCGACGGGCTGCAATCGCTCCTGCAAACCCCGATCAAGATGCGTGCCCAACGCATCGACCTGCGCCCCGTCGAAGGCGGCGCGGTGCAGCGGTATTCGGTCGATGGCGTGACCTTTGAAGGCCGATCCTTCCCCCGCGATCTGGCCGCTGGCGTGGTGGAACTGACCAAATCGCTGGCGGGGCTGGATATCGCCGATCGTCGCAAGCCGCAGATCGGCAAAATGAAGATCAACACCGGCGAGGTCCGTCACGACCTCGACGTCTACACCGCCGGTTCCACCGCAGGCGAAATGCTCAGGCTGCTGGTCGATCGCAAAAAGCAGTTCGACTACACCGTCGATACCCTCGGCTTTCTTCAGGATCAGCTCGACAATCTGCTCAACACCGTCGCCAACTCCGAAGGCGTCGTGCTGCTGACCGCACCCGAAGGCCAGGGACAAAGCAACCTCGCCTACGCAGTTTTACGCAAACATGACGCGTTTTTGTCGCAGATCCTCACCCTCGAGCGCGACGCTCAGGCGGACATCGAAGGCGTCCGTCACAACAAACTCGACCCCAGCGCCCCGCCAGCCGAAGAATCCAAGCAGATCGAGTGGATGGTCTCTCAGGAACCGGATGTGATCTTCATCGATCGCATCGACGACCCACGATCCGCGATCGATCTGGCAAAATACGCCAAGGAAGGCCGCCGAGCCTATGTCGCGATGCGGGCGTCCAACACCTTTGATGCCGTCGCCCAGTGGCGAAAACTGGTTGGCGACGACGATTTGGCGATGAGCAGCCTGAAACTGGTGATCGCCGAGCGTTTGGTGCGCGTGCTTTGCACTGCGTGCAAAATCCCCTATACGCCCGATCCCGATGCCCTCCGCAAGATGAACATGGCCGCCGACCGGGTGGATCGGCTTTATCAGGCCCGCAAGGAACCGATGCGCGACCAGAAGGGCAACGAAGTTGTCTGCCCGTTCTGTCACGGCTTGGCGTACGCGGGTCGATCGGGCGTGTTTGAGTTCTTCAATATCGACGAGGATGTCCGCAAGGCGGTGCTCGCCGGTGGAACGGTCAATCAACTTAAAGCCTTGTTCCGCAAACAACGTCAGCGTTACCTGCAAGAGTCGGCGTTGGCGCGGGTGGAATTGGGTGATACCAGCGTGGAAGAGGTATTGCGTGTGCTCCGCTCTCCGGGTGGTTCATCGAGCAAGACTTCGCAATCGAAGCCGCCCCAAACCCGTGCGTCGTAATTGACCAGTATTGCGCGTCAGTGATATCGAAGATCGAATTATTCGTTGAGAGATTATCATGATCCTTTCAGTCATCATTCTGGTTTTGCTGGTGGGTATCACCTACTACCACTACATCCAAGGCGGGTTTTCTTCGGCGATCAGTGCGTTTAGCGCCTTTTGCGCCGTGCTGCTGGCGTTTGGGTACTACGAGATCGTACTCAACCTGTTTTCTGCCGGCAAAATGGCAGATTACTCGGCCGGGATGATGCTAGTCGCGCTCTTCGGGCTCAGCTACATCATCCTGCGCGTACTGCTGGACGCACTGATTCCCGGCAATATCCGACTGCCCCTGTGGGTCGATCGCGGCTGCGCCGCCGGTTTCGGGTTGATCGCCGCGATCTTTGCCACGGGCACATTTGCCGTCGGTGCCCAATTGCTGCCCTTTGGTCCGAGTATCGGGGGACACCAGCGGTTTAGTCTCACGGATCGGCCTGTGGTTCTGCCCAAAGCCGTGCTTGACGAAAACGCTCGCCGGGATATCGACGGGCGGGTGGTCGATCAACTGGATAAGAATACGCTCCTTTCGTCCGACGCCACTGACCTGTGGATCGCGACCGACCAGATGGCGCTCTCCCTGGTTTCGATGGCCAGCGAGTTCGCCTTCAGCGGCAACGAGAAGTTTTCTTCGGTTCACCCCGATCTGCTGACCAGCGCCTTTGCCAATCGGCTCGGGGCGGATCTGGCGGGCAACCGCGTCGCGATCAATACCAGCGATGAAACGCAGGTGACACTGGCGAACGAAAGCCCGCTGTTTTTCATCAACCCCAACACCGTCAACGCCGCCGACGCGGAGATCAAAATGCTGCGTCCAAACAGCAACCCGCTGAAGTTCGACAAATCCAGTGCCGGGCGTCTGCTGGTGGTGCGCCTGCGATTCGACGACCGCGCCGCCGACCCCGACGGCTACACCCGTCTCACCCCCGCCGCCGCACCATTGGTTATCGGCGGGGAAATGATCTACCCGCTTGGCGCGATGAGACAAGACGGAAAATTAGCACTCTTCCGCCTCGATGATCAAATGTTGATCTCAATGCAAGGCGAAGAGCGTTTTGTCGATCTGGTCTACCCGCTCAACGCGGCGGCGGTTGAAAAAGCCTCCACCGGGCTATTCAAACCCAACACGGCGTTCGTGCAAATCAAGCTGCTGGCTCGTGTGGATCTATCGGGCAAGAAGATCGACGAGGCCTATGCCCCGACGAAACAATCCAACGTTCTGGTGAAGAAGGGCAGCCCACTGATCTCCCCCGATGCCCAGCCCAACGCCGCCGGCGGGACGTAAAGCCTGAGTTGGCGTGGTTTTTTTCGCGTTGGATCACCCCGCGATTAACAAGCGATAAAACCCGCAAATCGGCTCGCCTCTATTCGGCGTGCGTGTCTGACAGTCCGTGCCGCAGGTGCGTCACACGATCCGACTTTCACGAACCCGCACGGCGCGTATTGCATATCATGTGGCAAGGTATGAAAATATGGCGTAGTTCGCGTAATCCGTCGATACTTAAGTGTTCCTCCGAACAAGAGTGCGTTGAGTCGGCGCGTCGATGGTTTTTTGGGCGTTGAGATTGTCACGTGAAATTGTCCCGGCAAGTTTCGTTATTCCTGATCGTCGCCGCCTGTGCGTCGGTGACGCCGACGACGCGCGCCCAGGTCGCCCCGGCTACAACGCCGCCCTCAACAACGGACACAACGCCCATCCCGACCAGCGACGTCCCGCAGCTTACCCAGACGCTCTTTGACCCTGCCGCAAAACAGGAGCAACGCGACGTTGCCGCCAAGCGATTGCTGGTCCGTCCCGGCGACGAAGCCCGGGCCGCCATCCGCAAGGCGCTGATCGAGGTCGCCCAGCCCAACGCTCAACTCGCCGCCGCCCGGGCACTGGCGGAGATCCCCACCGCCGACCCGACTTTGATCAACCCGCTTTTTGCCTTGATGGAAGCTGGCGCGCGCAAGGAAGTGATCGACTCTGCCGCCATGGCGCTGGGATCATTCAAGAATAACGCCGATGTGCTGACCCGGCTTCTGACGATCGCACGCGACGGGACGGATATGAACGTCCGCCTTGCCGCCATTGCGGGCGCGGGTACGTTTGTCGAAAAACGCGTGGCTCAGACGCTGCTCAACCTGATGGACCCGACCGCCCAGCCTCCGGCGATTAACGTCGCCGCCGAGCGGGCGCTGGCGTATATGGTTGGCTTGGACGCCGAAACCACGACCGGCGACGACTGGCGGGCCTGGTGGCGCGCCAATTCGGACAAACCCGATCAACAGTTCAAGGCCGATCTGGTCCAATCGCGTGCCAATCGCTACGACGCCGCCCGGCAGCAGGTCACCGAACTGGAG
>JBGSMH010000489.1:0-6432 GCA_041740275.1 Phycisphaerae bacterium | reverse complement strand
GCAGCGGGGTGCGGGGGCGCCGAAGGTGCCGGAACTTTCGACGGACCAGAATGGGAAGGCGCTGAACGAGCCGCACGCACGGGGGTCATCACTGCGGGCATAAAACGCTCCTGGGCGTGGTGTCGCACGCCCGTAATTGTTCGATCCAAAGTTCCCAGTTTTTCGATCAACTTCTTCGGTCCAATGCGCGGTTTCCTAACCATCTCTCAACAACCGCACAATCCGTGGTCAGCAAAGCTGACCACGCCAGTTGGTTTCGTGTCGGAATGCTCGACGCACTTCGCAACTCCATCATGACGGTCCCACTTTGACGATCGCCCTGATGCGCGCGGGCTCTCCAAAACGCGCATCACGCGTTCCTCAACAACGTCATCCAAAGCAACTCGTCACAGACGAGGCACCGATGAACCCAGACTACCGGTTCATCAATCTGCCTATCGCATCCGTGAAGATGAACATCCCATCCGTGGCGCAACGGTTCGCCTGGAGCGTCATGCCTCAGGCGATTTGCTCAATGCGCGTAGCTGCGCAGCACGCCGATCACGACGCCTTGCACGCGGACGCGGTCGGCGTCGACGATGCGGGGCTCCATCCCGGAGTTGGCCGGCTGGAGGCGGATTTTCCCGCCTTCGCGGTAGTAACGCTTGAGCGTGGCTTCGCCGGTGTCGAGCAGCGCGACGACCTGCTCGCCATTGCGGGCGTTTTCGCGTCGCTCGATGACCACAAAGTCGCCATCGCACAGATGATCTTCGATCATGCTCTCCCCGCGCACGCGCATGACATACACGCCTTGCTTGGCGGCGAACATCGCTTCGAGGTCCAGCTCTTCGCGATTTTCGATCGCTTCGATCGGAGAACCGGCGGCGATGCAGCCCAGAAGCGGCAATTTGGTCGGCCGGTTCTCATCGGGCAACAGTTCGTCGGAGATAATCTCCAGCGACCGGGCCTTATGTTTGTCTCGGCGGATCACACGTTTGCGTTCCAGGGCACCGACATGTTCAAAGATGGTGACCTTGCTGGTCCCCAGCATGTCGGCCAATTCCTGCATGGTCGGGGCGTAACCGTTGAGGTGCCGATAGTTGCGGACCGCAACCAGCACATCCAACTGACGGGGGGTGAGATTCATATCTGCTCCTCTATGGGAGATCGTCTGCGAGAGATCGTCCGTTCCACAGAACGGCCCCCGCCAGTTTGGCGGGTGTACGGGGTACAATAGCCTAACGGGGGTAGGGAAGTCAAGTAAAAGTTTGGGTTTTTTGTTTGGGCGATTTTTGGGGGGCGTTTCGTTGCGTGGTTTTACTTCCGCGCGGGTCGTTGGTCACGTAGCCATTTTGGGATTGGCCCGAAGGGATAGCCAGCGTCGGGGACGAACAAGCCGATGTCGCCTTGTGAGCGGGAGAAGTCGATTTCAGAGGACTTCAGCTCCGCAATGGTTTTGCCCGTTCGGTCGATTCGCACTTCCGGATCGGATTGCGCCTGTTGATTGGACGAGACCGGGCCGAGCGTATTGGGGAAGGTGATGCTCGTGTCCCCGATCCTTACCCCGTGCTCGATCGCGACGACATCGTCACGCGGATTGCCGGGGGTCATCATCGTGATGAACTCCACGGCGTCGCCATTGACGGTGAGTCGGGGTCCGGTGGTTTTTTCGAGCCCGCCATTCTCGTGTTGCCAGGTGAACGGTTTGAAGTCGAAATCATTCGGCGAGGCCACATAGAGCGATAGTCCGTCGCAGGTGATCCATTTGCCCTCGCGGGTGGCGCGATCGCCGAGGACGTGGAGCATAAAGCTGACGTTGAGTTTGGGTCCCCAATACTGGTCTCGGATAACAAACCGATCTGGCGTGCCTTTGAGCATGACGATGGTGCGTCGATAGATCAGCGGTTTGTCGAACGATTGGGCCGGTTCGCGCGCGTCCCACACTTCGGGCGGGTATTCGGTGGTGATGCGCAGCCGATTGCTTTGGACCTGTCCGATCGCGATGTCGGCGTCGTTGCCGGGCTTGAACGCGATCAATCGCTCGTAGCCGTCCATGTTGGCAAATGGGAGTCCCTCGGTGCCAAATGCCAGCCGATTGTGCATGTGTTCCTGCCCGGCGCGGGGCTTGCAGGAGCAGTGATGATCCACCGCCAGAGGTTTGGCGTTATTGCAGTAATGGAACGAGAGTTGGTCGCCGTGATAATGCCCACGATTGGGTCCGGCCTTGAACGCCAGATAAGTCTCATCGGGCGTGCCGGATCGATTGCGAAAGACGACGCCAAAACCGGGCAATTCTTCGGTGACAAATGTCTTTGGATCGGCTCGGTAGCCGAACTTGAGTGCGGATTCGATCGGGTCGGGTCGTCCCGGGTGGGTGTCTCCGCCGGGATGAAACGCGCGCTGGCCGTTCCCGATGGGCTGAGACAGGTGTGCGATAAACGATCCGGTGGCTTTGAAGCGGTCGAACCGGGTGGGATCAAACTTCAGGTATTGCCTGGCGACGTCGGCGATCGCGATCCACTGTTCGGCGGCGTGTTGCTGGTAACCGGGACACTCCTGACCTGCCCCGCCGGGCAGAGTAACGGAATGTTCGAGATCCTCGCGGAAGATCGCTTCGGCGCGGGCGCGGAGGGTCTCGAACTGTGGATGATCGCGCACGCGAGCGACCAGGCCGAGTGAGACTTTGTGGAAATCGGTAAAGAAGTTGGGATTTTGAGGCGACCAGAAGGTGCGATAGCTGCCGTACCAGTCCGGGTCCATACTTTGCTGGGCTGCAAAAAGGGTGGATAAATCGCCTGGGACACCGGCATCTTTGAGTGCGGCTTTTCCCTGCTGACGACGTTGGCCGGTGGGGTTGGTCGCGTTATCGAAGAAGAAGACCGGCGTGAACGATCCCTTGATCACGCCCGGCCAGGTGCAAATGTAGTCGTTGGCGATCTTGTCGAGGTTGGCCATGGTGTGGCGGGTCGCGATCTGGCGTTCCTGGCCAGTAAGCGATACGTCCCCACCCATGAGCAACCAATACCGCGCCCCGGATTCAATGGGCATTTCCAGCCCGGCATAGTTTGCACTGTCTTTGACGCGCACGACAATCTTGTTGTCGTGCGGCCAGACCCATTTTCCCGCTCGCGCGGGCAATACGCCAACCAAATCGCTGGTGTCCGAGGTGGCGAAGTACCAACCGTCATCGAACGACTGACTCCATCGCGGCAGCAGATTCACCAACCGATCACCCATGCGCGTCTGACCCGTCTTGAGCGTGGTTGGCCAACGGTCTTTTGGGAAGGCGTTGTTACTGCCTGCGCCCACGCCTTCGTTATTGATCTGCACCCGCGCCGTTGTCGGCTTCCAACCGGCGGCGAGATCAAAGGTCCATTTGCCACCGGCGGGCATTTTTTCAAACGATTCCTGCACGATCACATGATCGCGCTTGGGGGGCACAACCAGATGGACGACATACTGACCGGCGGGGGAAAAGTCATAGACGATTTTCGCCAGCCCCGCGACGTTGCCGGCAGCGACGGTGGTCGTCAGCGATTTAAGTGATGCGGTCGTTTCAAGGGTGCCCTCGCCCCGCCATGCCCCCTGACCGATGCGGAATCCTAGAATCGGGCTGGGGATTACGCCGGGCAGTGGGTCAGCCCGGATCGAATCCGGGATCTGGATCGCGATTTTCCCGTTGCTGATCGTGATGCGACCATCGGCTTTATCGATTTTGATTTCTCCGGTGGCAACAGGGGGTTTTCCGGTGGCGAGTGTATATTTTTGCGACTTTCCCGCGTCAATCCGCGTCATCACCCAGATACGCAAAACGCCTTCCGATTCCCAAAGATCGAACGGCACCGGTTGGCCATCCTGCAACACCTGAATCGCCCCACGGTCGGCGCCGGGCACATCGATTGCTGGCCCGACACGGACCAGTTCATCCTCGTACGGATACTGCGCCGGGTTAACCAGTGTCCAAGGCCATTTATCCTGAGCGAAACTGGCTGTTGAGAGAATCATGACGATCAGACTGAGCAGGCGCATGAAACCTCCGAAGGTGTCTGGCAAATTGTATACGCGTCATACGCAAATGCGTTGATCGTCAATTGTGCGTTGCCGGGCAGGCCGGGAGGTTATTCGGATTTGGGTTTGGCGTCGGATGTGTACAGATCGAGATAGAAAAACAGCAACTCTCGACCCGCGTAGTTGCGGGTTCGGCCGTGCCGGAAGCGGAATTTGTCGAACAATTTCATCGCCGGTTCGCGCTCCATGAAGGTGTCGAGCGCGACTTTGAGATAGTTGTGGTCTTTGCAGAATCGGATCGCGGTCTCGAGCAGGCCCGAGCCGATGCCCTGGCGTCGGTGGTCCATCGCGACGCGCAGGCGACGAATCTCGCCGACGCCATCCTCGGACTTCATCACGCCGATCATCCCCACGATCGCACCGTCGGCATTCTCGGCGACCCAGAAGTGGTTGCCCGGCGAGTTCATATACGCCATCTCGATGTCGTCGATATCCAGCCCCGAATCATTTTCGGCGATCTGCCCGCCGATCAAGCCTTCGCGGTAGAGCAGACGACACGCGTCCAGATCTTCGGGTCTGAACGAGCGGATGATGAAGTTGCCAATACCCTCCGATGTCATTGCATGAGTATATCCCGACAAAATCCGAAATACGATCGGATTGTTTCTTTCGCGTCACGCAGCGTGCGCGAACACAGCTCGATGGGCAATATCGATCGATCCGGTCTACAATCGGCGGAACTTTGACTGAACCGCGTAAACAACCTGCAACGTCGCATCCGCTCGAACCCTCGTCAGCGGTCTTTAAGCGATTGTTGCGCTTGCTCAAACCGCACCGCCGATCGATCGGGCTGGGGCTTGTTCTGCTGCTGGCGTCGATGCCGGGCGAGCTTTTTCCGGCGTTTGCGTGGATGTACGTCGTCGATGGGATCATCCGCACTCAACCGACCGAAAACTTTGCGGTCCACTTCACGCATCAACTGGTTTCGCTCGGCGGATGGATCGAAGGACCGTACCGGCTTCTGGCAGCGACACTGGTGTGGATGATCGTCATCTATGTCGTCTTTGAGGCGATGGAAACCCTCAGCAGCAACCTGATGCAGCGGGTCGCCGAGCGGTTTATTCGCGATCTGAGGCAACAGGTCTACCAGAAATTGCAGACCCAATCGCTGGCCTATCTGCAACGCCAGAAGACCGGCGATCTGATGAGTCGAGCGCTCGGCGACGTCGACGAACTCCGCTCGTTCATCACCGGCGGGATCGACGTCATCATCGGCGAGGGGCTGCTGTGGGTCGCGACGGTGGTGATCGTGATGATGCTCGATTGGCGCGTCGCCGGGATATCACTGATGCCGCTGATCGGCGTCTATTTGCTGCTTCGGATTTTTAACGCCCGGGTGCAGCCGATCTACAAATCCGCCCGCGAGGCATCCGGCCGGGTTTCCAGCCGATTGCAGGAAAATCTCAGTGGCGTGGTGGTGATCAAAATCTTCGGGCGCGAACAGCAGGAATCCGCCCGTTTTGCCGAAACCACCGATGACAATTACCAACAACAAGTGCAGGCGATTAACGCCCGCACGATCTACTTTCCCTTCGCGCGGGCGGTCGGGTTTTTGAGCAACATCTTCATGATCGGCGTGGGCGGGTGGTCGATCCTGTCGGGTGGATCGTTCACGCTCGGCAAGCTGGTGGCGTTTCGGGCGTATTGGTTCCGATTGTTCGGGCCGGTGCAGACGCTGGCGCGGGTCAACGACATGGTGCAGCGCGCCATCGCATCGTGCCGACGCGTTTTTGAAATCCTCGATGCGCCCGATGAAATGCCCGACGCCTCTGGTGCGATAGATCTGGATCAGGTCAACGGGCACCTGCGACTCAACAATGTCAGCTTTTCCTACGGCAATGTCGGCTTCCAGCGATCGGATAAGGCGACCAGCGAAGAGGTGCTTCGGAACGTGACGATTGAAGTGCCCGCCGGCAAGACGATCGGCCTGGTCGGTCCCAGTGGTGCGGGCAAATCGACGGTGCTGAATCTGCTCCTGCGGTTCTATGACCCGACGGCAGGATCGGTCACGCTGGATGGCCGGGATTTGCGGCAGGCGACGCGGGAAAGTTTCCGGCGGCATATCGCGCTGGTGCAGCAGGAATCGTTTCTATTCAACGAATCGATCATCGACAACATCCGCTATGGTCATGCCGAGGCGACGATGGACGACGTCGTCACCGCCGCCAAGGCCGCCAATGCGCATGGGTTTATTTCGCGGCTTCCCAATGGGTACGACACGCATGTCGGCGAGCGCGGCGTGCGGCTGTCCGGGGGTCAAAAGCAACGCATTTCCCTGGCGCGGGCGTTTCTGGCGAACCCGCGGATTCTGCTGCTTGATGAACCGACCAGCAGTGTCGAGCCCGATTCAGAGGCCGCGATCATCGCCGCCATCGATCGGCTGAT
>JBGSMH010000488.1:0-6477 GCA_041740275.1 Phycisphaerae bacterium | reverse complement strand
GAGCAGTGCGTCGGTGCTCTGACGCGACCTGGCGATTTTCGCGGCGCGGACTTCGGGGCTGTCGTCAGCGTTGACGCCACTGTCGGCGTGAAGCTTGCCGATCGCCGCCCACACGCGAAGCCGCTGCCCGCCGGTGAATAGTTGCCCGTCACGCACGGTGACATACGCGTCCTCGGGTATCTGTGTCGCATCGACCGGCGACGCCGGTTGTCCTGTCGCGATGGGAGTCATCAAGCACATGATCGCCAGCATCCGGTAAAACGTACGAATAGACATGGTACTCATCCTCTCTCGAGTCGTCAGATGACACATCGGCTGCGCACCCCGCGCATCTGGCTCAGTCCCGCTTCTGCTGCTTGGGTGAAGGCGTGGCTTTCACCGAGACCAACGCCGTACTACGTCCGCCGGCCTGCTGCGTGGTTAGGATTTGCTCGCCTTTATCCGTATGCGTGCACACTGCGGTTGGATATCGCGGACCTGACATCGCGTAACTAAGTGCAGCGTCACCGCCTTCGATCAGAAACGCCACCACGCCCTCGGGCACCTTGCGGAGCGGATAGATCAGCCCGCCGAGCAGTTCGGTGCGACCGGCGGTTTGATGCAGGCAGATCATCTGACCTTCGGTCTTGTACCCCAGCAGCCAGAGCGTCCCGCCATGGTTTTCGATCAACGGCTTTTCGCCGAACTCGATGTTAAGCTGCCGTGCATAGACGTTCTGCGCGTGCATGATCTGCAGCGGCTTGGGTCCAATGGTGTCTTCAATGAACAGATCGCCCGTGCCCTCCTTGCTGTTGCTGTAACGACCCTGCAGATCGACATGCCGCAGCGCTATCGCCCGCGACGCGGCGTGTTCGACGTGCCCGGAAAACCACACGTGCTCGACCACCGTCGCCTCGCCGCCCGTGCCGACAAAGCGGATGAGCGGGCCGATCTTGTCCACGTTGTCCTTGTCCGGAGTGATCGCCGACTGAAAGCCGATGATCAATTTCACATGAGGGGGCACGGTCAAGGTGCGGCTCACGCGGTAGCTGCCGTTGGGCAGGTACACGACCGGTCGCCCGTCATCCAGAGCCGCCTGCAACGCATCCGTCCAGTCCTGATTCTCTCCAGCAGCCCGCTGCGCTTCGGTCAGAAATTGTTGCGGTTTCACCCACCGCGATCGATCGTCGGTCCAGAACGTCGGCGTCTCCTTGATCGGCAAACGCATGGGTTTTGCCTGATCCACACCCAATGCAAACGCTTCGGTGGAGTAGAAGTCGATCTTCGCCTTCCCGGCTTGGGTGGCAACCGGTTTGGCACCGGTGCGCTGTAGGTCCACTGCTTTGCCGTAGCCTTCGATGGTGATGTCCCGCAGATAGACTTCGCCCGATCCGGTGACCGCAGCCGCGTCTGGGCCGCCGCCGCTGAAACGCCCTTCCACCACGACGACCAACCCATTGGCGTGCGCCACGTCGATCGCCGGCACGCGGTTCTCGCTCACCAGCCCGCGAATCGCCAGCATGTTCTGTTTGTTGACCAGGCCCGCCACCAACTGATTGCGCAAGGTAATGTGCTCAAAAACATTGCCATACTCGCCATGTGCCACCTCGATACCGCGGTCAAAACCCTCGATCAGCAAATTCTTATACATCGCCGGTCCCGGCCAGTTGCGTGTCAGCTTCAGACCGGTGTGACCGGCATGTTTTGCGTCGCCCGAACGGATCGTCACGTTCTCGATCGCACCGCGATTGTGTGCAATGAAATCGATACCCACTGCGCCGGGATTGTCAGCACCGACGTCGATGGTGAGATTGTAAAACCCGTGACGAAACGCGCGATTGCCCCCGCCGCTTAACTGTTCATCCCCGGGCTTAGTCCGCTTGTCGGATTCCGAACCGGTCGCAAAAACGTATTGCGGTTTGTCGCGATTGGCGTAGGCGGGAAGATTGCTGTCGAGCTGGATGATCGTCTTCTCGCGGTTTTCTCCCCAGACGATCAGCCCCGATCGCCATCCCCCCGACCACCCGTGCTCCGCGACCTTCCCCGCGATCGGTCCGGTCACCCGGTACGTCCCGGCCGGCAGATACACGAAAGGCGGCTTGGAATACCGCGTCTCGCGGTCCAGTGCGATCCGCACGACCTTGCGAAGGGCCTCGGTATCATCCGTCACCCCATCCCCGGCCGCGCCGTGATCACGCGCATTGATCACGCCAGTGTCATCCGGCAACGCGTGTGCCAAAGTCAATGACGCGAACGACGCGACCAAAGTCAACGCGATGCTGAAAAAGCAAGTTTTCATATCAATCTCCACGGACCATGCGAAAAAGGGCCGTCCCGATGCGGGCTCCGCCCATCGGGCAGTCGTTTCCTCAACCCCAAAAATAGGGGTACCAAGGCGGGATCGCGCAAAGGAAAGACTTTTATATTGACAATCCGTACCTACGGAATATAGTATCCGTAGGTACGGATCATGTCTACGACGACCAAAGATATCGCCGTTCGGGTGGGTTGCTCACAGCAGACTGTGAGCGACGTGCTGCGGCGCGGAAACAAATCGACGCGGTATTCAGAGTCGATCCGACGACGCATCGAAGCGGCGGCGGAGGAGATGGGGTACCGGGTCAACGGTGCGGCACAGGCAATGAACTCCGGGCGATTCAACGCCGTCGGGTTGCTCATGAGCCGCCACCCCCACCAGAGCACCGTCGTCGGCGAACTGCTCCGCGGCATCCATGACGCACTCGAAGCACGCGGGATCGGGCTTGCACTCACCTTTGTCGAAGACGCCCAACTCGAAAGCGACTCGCTCCCCAATCTGCTGCGACGCTCCATGGTCGATGGCTTGCTCGTCAACTATACCCACGGCATCCCACAGAAAATGGTGGACCTGATTCAGCACTATCGCCTGCCGGCAGTATGGATCAATTCGCGACAGGAACGCAATTGCGTGTTCGTGGATGACGAACGCGGTGCTGCGGACGTGACGAGGCGGTTTATCTCAGACGGGCATCGACGGATCGCGTATTGCGACCTGACCGCCGGGCTCGAAACCGCAAGCGAAGTCCATTACAGCCGACTCGACCGGCTGCGTGGCTATCAACAGGAGATGCGTAAAGCGGGGTTGACCCCGCAGGTGCTGTCGCCCAATCGGCCTTGCATGCACGAGGCGGCGGTGCAGTTTGTCTCAAACACGTTAAGCCAAACCGAGCGCCCCAGTGCGATGATCTGCTACGGGCAGCAGGAGCTGTCTGCGGTTGTGAACGCCAGCTATGCCACCGGCATTCGCTGCGGGCAGGAGCTGGCGCTGGCGGTGTTCGGTCACACCGAAATGCCCTTCGCCCCGCCACACCGGATGATGTTGCTGCCCGAATATCAGATGGGACTGGGCGCGGCGCAGGTGCTTATGAAGCTGGTCGAAGGCAGCGACGATGCGGCACCGCTGGCTGTGCCGATGCGGTTCAGTGACGAGCCCAAATTTCAGGACATCAACAAACGTCTGAACGCGCTCGAAAAGCCCGTTCGCACGTGAAAAGGCGTTGATTCGAGGCCGCGTGGCCTCGATGGCGGAGAATGTTTCAGCTTAGGAGGTTGCTCATGTCGGTTCAGATCAAATCATCGGTTTGCACGCTCGCGCTGGCGACGGCATTGGTCGGCGTTTCGTCAGCAAACGCAGCGCTGATCGAGTATGGCGGAGACTATGTAACGAGTACGCAAAATTTGGCGCGCACGTGGGTGCTGAGCGGATCAACCGCGACCGTCAGTTTTGACGATGCTCAAGCGTTGTCACCGATCAATGGTTATACCGGTCCCACCTTCTTCGGCGCAGCGTCTTCGTTCGTCAGCGGCGCGGGCACGACCTCATCCAATGGCAGTTCTGCGGCGGTTCAGCAGGTGGCAACGCCCCCTGATCGCGTCGCTCTGAACTACAATATCGGCAATGACGCCGCTGGCACCAAGACATTTAATGCTGCGGGCGTGGTCTACTTCAAGACCGGCGGCACCTTCTCAGTAACAGCAGACAATGCGTTTTCTGCCAATGTCGCGGGCTCAAGCGGCTTTACCCAACTGGCGCGATGGGTGGTCCGTGACGGATCTGGCAGTTTGTACGTTTCCAGCGAGACGCTTCCCATTGGCACTGACGAAATATCTGACGCACTGACCACGACCACGTGGGCGCTACTCAACACCGCAGGACCCGGCTACTACCAAACATACGGCTCGTTCGGTTCATTGTCCCTGACCGGCTTGACCGGGGCGGGCGTGTACTACGAAGGAACCCGAAACAACACCAGCACGGCCTATTCGAACGGGACGGGCTTCCGCGTCAACACGTTCGCGGTGGTTCCGGAGCCGACATCGCTATCGATGCTGGCAATCGCGGGGTTGGCGCTGGGGCGTCGCCGCCGCAGCTAGGCACGGCCGCTGCGCGGGCGCGGACAGGTTGATCCCTTTTCCCCATTGGCGGGGAGTTACAGGCCACGACGACGTGGTCAGAGGAGTTGTCATGAGTGCATTGAGTCAACACCGCGCCCGCACACGCCCTGTTTCGGCGACCCGGTCGGGCGGATTTACCCTCGTCGAACTGCTCGTGGTCATCGGCATCATCGCGGTCCTGATTTCCGTTCTACTCCCGGCACTGAACAAGGCACGCGATCAGGCGCGAATGCTGCAGTGCGCGTCGAATCTGCGGCAGATCGGAACGATGCTGTCCCTGTATGAGTCGCAGTTCAACGCCAACCCCCTGGGAATCGACAATTCCAGGACCCCCCGCGATATCACCTGGACCGACGCCGCCAACCTCTGGGCCGGGTCGCTGGAGGTGGCGCGGCTGGTGCCAAATCAGTACAACATTTCCAAGACCCACCTCCCCCATGCCACGGGGCGAGAGCAGTTCGCCCGCCTCTACTGTTCCAAAGCCGGCGAATCGACGCAGTACAGCTATGTCGGGGCCTGGGTCGAAGGCGGTTCGCCGCCTTACCCGATGACGTATTTTGGCAATTCCCGCCCCGGAACCGGCGCCGGAACGCTCAGCCGTCCGGTCTGGTCAAAGCCGTCCAACATGCGACAAAGCGCCAACAAGGTCGTCCTGTATGAGATTCGCGACATGGCCGCCCCGAACAGCACCGGCGGACGTTTTCAGATGCTGGGCAAAGGCCCGGGCGACAGCATCCAAGGCCAGCCTTTCTACCGTCACAACGAGCGGATGAACGTGCTTTTCGCCGACAAGCACGTCGACCGGATGGGCTCAGGTGAGGCACCCGATAACGCCTCCTGGAGCAAGATCACGCTCGTCTCCCAGCGATGAACCCGACATCCGGTCACACGCTGACCGGCTCACAGACGTTTATGTTTTTTCGAGATAATTGCAATGCGTAGCTCTTTGATTCTTCTCTGCTGTATTGTGTTAATAAGCCATGCCACCCTTCGCGCGCAAATCGCGTTCCCCGAGAACGCGGGATTGATCAACGTCCGAGATCACAACGTGAAAGGGGACGGAGCCACCGACGATACCGCCGCGCTGCAGAAGGTCTTTGATGAATTCAACGGCGGCGGTGCGGTGATCTATCTGCCCGCGGGCACCTACCTGATCAGTGACACGATCCGCTGGCAGGGACGATTTACCAACACCATCCTGCAGGGTCAGGGCCAGGCACATACGATCATCCGGCTCACCGATGCTGCCGACGGTTTTGCCGACGCCAAGAAGGTCAAACCGATGTTCTACACCGGCGGCCCGCCGGCACAGCGTTTTCGCAACGCGGTACGCGATCTGACGATCGATTCGGGCACCAAAAATCCCGGCGCGGTCGGACTGAACTTCTGTGCCAACAACCAGGGCATCATCCGCGCCGTGACGATCCGCTCCGGAGGCGACGGCAAGCAGGCCGGTGCGGTCGGCCTAGCTTTGGACCAAGGCGAGGTCGGCCCACTCATGGTCAAGAATCTGACGGTCATCGGTTTCGACACCGGCGTACGCGTCCGCAGCAGCGTCAACTCGATCACGATGGAAGACATCCGCCTGTCCGGACAGCGGTCGCTGGGCATCGACAACTTCAATAATTTGGTCTTTCTGAGGAAACTTACCAGCCACAACACCGTCCCGGCGGTCAGTAACAGCGGTCCGGACGGTGTGTTTCTGCTGATCGACAGCGAACTGGCGCTGCCCGTGTCCACCGACGCCAAAACTGTCTCCGGTGCGGCGATACAAAACACGCATGAACGGAGCCAGATATTTGTCCGCAACGTCAAAACCAGTGGATATGAACTGGCAATCAGCGATGCCAGCGGGAAAACCGTGCCCGCCGGACAGGTCATCGAGTGGCACTCCGATGCGCCAATCATGCTTTTTGAGAGTCAGGCAGCGACGCTGAATCTGCCCGTGGCCGAAACACCCGAAGTCCCCTGGGGCGATGTCTCCAAGTGGGTCAACGTGCAGGACTTTGGTGCCAAGCCTCAGGATGGCGAGGATGACACCGTCGCGATCCAGCGGGCGATCGA
>JBGSMH010000487.1:0-6096 GCA_041740275.1 Phycisphaerae bacterium | reverse complement strand
CCAGTGACAAACATCCCAAACTCATCGGCGAGTTTGGCGAATCATTGATCAATCGCTTTGTCAGCGGCATGGTCGTTCGCGTCGATCCGCCCAATTACAACATGCGATGTGAGATTCTTCGGTCCATCAGCCTGCGTAATCGGGTGAATCTGTCCGAAGAGGTCGTCGCCTGGATCGCCCGCCGCGTGACGCAAAATGTCCGCGAGTTGGAAGGTGCCATCACCCGCATCATCGCCCACACGCGTCTGAGTGGTCGGCCGCTCGATGTCCATCTGGCACAAGAAGCTTTGGGCGATCTGGATCGCCAACTGGTCGCGCCCGTCAAGCCTGAAAGCGTACTCAATAGCGTGTGCGGCTATTTCGGGCTCGAGATGAAGGAACTGATGAGCGGGCGTCGTCAACGGACGATCTCGCTGGCACGATCGGTGGCGATGTTTCTGGTCCGCAAGACCAGCAAGCTCAGCTTCCCGGAAATCGCCGTGAAAATGGGCAAGCGCAACCACAGTACCGTGATCAGCGCCTGCCGACGCATCGAACGCGCCACCGCCAAGAATGAGCGGCTAAGCTGGTCCAACCACCTCGGCGAGTGCGACGAAGAGGCCGGCGAACTGGTCCAGCGCCTCGAAGAACAAGCCCGATCGATGAGCTAATCTTGCGGGTCCAAAGGTGGCGTTCATGGAAAAGCGCCTCCGCATTTCAACTTGCGCCTAGCGGGATCGACGGCTTGCGAATATGTTATCGGGTCGGATATTGATTATTAGTAGTGCCGACCCGATAGCCCAATGACCCAGACGACCGATCCCAACATCGCCCGACCGGACGTGGAAGAGATCCGCCAGCAGTTGGCGGGCAAGCATGTGTGTCCGTTCTGTGGGGTGATTCGCTCCGATCCCAATCAGCCGTGCCCACGTTGCACGATGGAAGACACCGGGCCGACCCGCACCGCAACCCGCCAGCGGATCGGGCCGTGGTTCGTCCTGCAAGCCCGCAATCCGTCGGCACCGGGGATGCGGTTTGTCACACTCCTGTCACTTGTTAAGAAGGGGCATGTCACGCCCCGTTCGATCGTTCGCGGGCCGACCACGCACCAGTTGTGGACGTTTGCATCAAAGGTCCGCGGATTGTCGCGAGAGTTTGGCGTCTGCTGGCATTGCGGCGAGGCGATCGAGCCGACCGCCTCAGGATGCTCGCATTGCGATCGACCCCAGGAACCGCCTGCCGAGCCTGATGCGTTGCTCGAACCCGGTGCCGCCTCGGCCGCGCCGGAGATGACCATCACCGCCGGCG
Organism: Phycisphaerae bacterium; assembly: GCA_041740275.1. Lineage (GTDB taxonomy): Bacteria > Planctomycetota > Phycisphaerae > Tepidisphaerales > Tepidisphaeraceae > BPJO01. The sequence continues at coordinate 4,809 of JBGSMH010000487.1, read as the reverse complement.
CGACCGCAGAGACGGGGATGGATGGCGGGGCGTCGCTGGATCTTCAGGTCGATGACGGCTTTGGTGTTTCGGTGACGCGCCCAACCCGGCCGCCTCGCGCCGCAAGCCCGTCGGTTACCTCGCCGCTGGCCAAGACCTCAATCTCCAAACGACCGGCGACACCCCAGTCGGCGGCAGTGCCCGCCAAGACGACCGAAGAGGCGATCCTCAGCGCCAAAGAACTGGCGGCGGCGTTTCAGTTGGATTTTTCTGCTGCCGCCAACGCAGGAGGGGGCACAGTCGAACAAACACCCGCCCGCATCGGCGTCAAAGCGAATTCGGTCGAGAAGAAGCGAAGCTTCCTCAAGACGTTGATCGTCCTGTTGATGATCGCACTTTTCGCTGCCGCCATCGTATTGGTGTTGCGTGAGGATCTGCGTGACAGCACGCTGGCGTGGACCAGTCAGACCTGGGCGTCGATCAAGTCCAAGCTCGAAGCCCCCGCACCCAAGCCGCTGATCGATACCACACCACCAAAGTCGACAGCAACGACGCCCCCAACCGATTCGCCGGGCGTCCTGCCAGTCAAGCCTACGCCGCCGGTGGTTGTGGTCCCGCCTGAGCCCACGCCACCGCCTGAGCCGACAAATTTCAATCCCGATCCTGATCCGGTGAAACCGGCCGATCCGGTCGTGGTTACGCCTGTGCCCGAACCAACGCCGCCGGTTAAGCCGGAACCGGTCAAGCCTGCTCCCGTCAAGCCGATCGAGATCGCGCCGATCGATCCGAACATGGATATCGAGCGCGCTACGGCGCTGGCGCAGCAACTGCGTCGCGACGCTCTGGATGCCGAAGGCCGGGACTGGCCGATGGCGCTTCAGTTGTATGAGCAGATCAAGAAGCTCCCCGAAGACGCCTGGCCGCGCGACCTGCAGATCAGAATCGATCGCGCCAAGGACAAGGTCGCTGGGAAATAGTCGCCGGCCAAAACGGGTCAGCGGCCCGCGCCATAGCGGTCAGCCAGTGACTGTCTTCGGAACCGCCTCAGCCCCCATTGAATCGCCATCGCCACGATCATCGCAGCCGACAGGCCAATAATATCCGCGATCCAGTCGAACACATCCGCACTGCGTTTGAAAAACGGCTGCGTCGTTTCATCAAACAACGCGAACAGCGAACCGCTGATCAGCAACCACACCCCGATCCACTTGCGATCCGGCAAGGTGACCGCCGCCGCGAAGTAGGCGCAGCAGCCGAGCACGAAATACGCCAAAAAATGCAGCGTCTTGTCGTTTCGACCCTCGAACACGCCCGGCGGGCGGGGCAGGTGCGTCATCGTCAGCAGGATCACGACATAGCTCGCCAGCGCGATCCAAGCGACCCATCGAAAGACGCGAAACGTGCTCACGGCACACTCGCCAGCGGCTGGGTGACGAATCGCCCAAGATTAGGATTGACCGACACCTCGATCGTCGGCGTCTCGGCTTGCGAAATCGCTTCCGGCTCGATCGCCGGTCCTTCAAAGGCGGCGATCAACTCTTCGCCCAGTCGCCGATAGTCCGTCGCACCATTGCTTGATGGGTCATACGCGAAGATCGGCTGGCCAAAGCTCGGGCTTTCTGCCAGCTTGATATTCCGGCGAATCCGCGTCTCAAACACCCTCGCCTTACTCCACGGCAGATTGCGGCCACGCGATTGGGTGATGAAGTCTTCGAGTTCAAATATCACTTCGTGCGACAGCTTGGCCTGTGAATCAAACATCGTCAGGATAATCCCGCCGACGCCGAGTTTGGGGTTCATCCGCTTGGCGACCAGTTGCACGGTCTCCAGCAGTTTGGCCATCCCCTGCAACGCCAGAAAGTGCGGCTGCATCGGGATCATCACGTCATTGGCCACCGCCAGGGCGTTGATGGTCAGCAATCCCAGCGACGGCGGGCAATCGAGCAGGATGTAATCAAAGTCATGCGTCGCGGCCTCGAGGCGTTTGCGAAGGATCAACTCACGGCCCAGCACCGACACCAGTTCCACCTCCGCCGCCGCCAGATCGATATGCGATGGCACGACCGCCAGCCGCTCGCCGACCACGTGCACGGATTCCAGAAACGGCGTCTCGTTGACCAGCACGTCATAAAGCGACGTGTGATCGGCCGACGGCTCTAGTCCATAATTGATGGTCAGATGGGCTTGCGGGTCCAAATCGACGAGGCAAACGTTTTTGCCCAGTTGCGCCAATGCCGCGCCGAGGTTGACGGTGGTGGTCGTCTTTCCCACGCCGCCTTTTTGATTCATGAATGCGAGTACGCGCATGGCGATGACCTCCGTGTCGGTTGAGCGAAGCAATCCTTGCTGGCGCAGATTTTGCCGGTTTTGGATCAGGATGCAAGCATCGGCGTCGATTTCGACACGGGGGAGTGGCGATACTTCCAGAAAATACCGGAAAACCGGGTTCACCGCCGAGTCGCAGAGAGCGCGGAGATCAACTTGGCCGGGATGCGTGGGTCGTGATTCGTGGTTCGTGGATCGTGAGGAACCGGGTTCGGTCTGGTCACCTGACTTCTGACTCCTGTCTCCCGTCTGCGGCCTGCCCACTGCCCACCGCCCACCGCCGACTCATTCCCATTCCCGTCCGCTAATAACGTTCCGCATTGGCCGCGATCGCGGTTGGGGCATTTTGGGGGGTCTTCCCGATACACTCCGGCGGCGCTGGGATACACTCCAGCCCCTCTGGAATACACTCCAGCCGTTCTGGAATACACTCCAGAATCTCTGTAACACACTCCAGCCGCTCTGGAATACACTCCAGAACCGTTGGAACACACTCCAGAATCTCTGTTACACACTCCAGCCGTGCTGGGATACACTCCAGCCGCTCTGGGATATACTCCAGCCGCGCCGGAATACACTCCAGCGGCCTCCCGGCCAGTGCGGAAAGGAGTGCAACAAACTATCTGTAAAATCCTTCGCTCGGCCTGATCGGGAACACACCGCCGCCGCCGCTCGCTTAACCCAAGGCCGCAAAGCCTGTAGTATCCCGGTTGCGCGAGGTCCACGCGTTCGAGTAGGAGCATCCACAATGACGCGTTACGCCATTCTGAAAATTGAGAGTTTTGAGGGTTCTGACACTTTCGTTCGGTGCGGCACTGTCGATCAGGACTATATCTACGCCGTTCTCGCGATCGATAATGCGGGCAGCGCCGAGATCATCGACTCGGGCTACCTAACTCACAGCGACGCGATTGCAGCGTGGCCGGAAGCTACTCTTGGGAAAGAGACGAGCAGCGCGTAGACATTGCCAACACGGTCCGGTTTCTATTCAACGAAGATCACATCTCGGTGATACGCCAAAAAATCGTCGTGCGGAACCGCAACTTTGTCAGGCAGCCTGAAGGTCTTTCCCTCGAATGCCAGAAAGTTCATCTCAAGAACGGGCTGCGGGAAATAGCCGCGTAGCTTGCGGCTCAAGACAATACGTCGGTGACCATCAACGCTGATTAACCCCGAGTCGAACGCGGCGTCATGCAGACTCGAAAGGCACAAGCCGTTCCGAGGGTTCATCCGCTCTTCCGGAAATGCGTGCCACGGCTTGATGTGGCTCGCGACGAGTAGACGCGGGACATTAATGCCACTGATGCAGCATTGTGTGCCATAGGCATTGAGAATCGACTGTCGGAAAAACTGCTGTCCTCGGCGAGCTTTGACGCTGACAATCGATTCGGTCGGACCTTTGGGCGCAGCGGCCATCGGTACGGGCAATTCGACGCGAACACGATCACGCTGCAGAAAATCGACTTCGCGATCTTCATCCGTCGTAAACAGATCATGTAGCAGTTGTTCTGATTCGGGGCCGAGCGTGTTGATGTCGCTTTGAAACTCTTCCCACATCAGCCGATCTTGTTTGGTCACGCCGGGCAAGCCACGAATGCCGCGCGCTTTGAGAACGGGGTCGAGCGATGAGAAGTTCGAGAGCTTCATCGCCAGACTGCTAGGCGTTCGCCCGAGTTTGGCGGCGACATCCATGATCAGCGGATTGCGGCTGTGCAATTTGCCGAAGGGCAGTTTGCGATAGACATTCAGCGCGATCAGAAAGTGTTCGCGCGTCCACTTCACGCTCTCGCTCTTGGCCATGCGCTGAGTTTAGCATAACGAAGCATCGCGTTACCATATCGCGGCATGGAAGCTATCGAACTCGCCGCGGCTTCAACTCAAACGTCAACACCCATTTGCGATTCGCATCGTCCTATCGCCAGGCCAGTGCGGATTTGGTTTTGTCCTTGGCGTGTTTGGGGTCGATCGTGTTGAAGGTGATTTCGACGCCTTTGTCCGAGACGTTCCAGTCGGTCCAGGCGGGGGTTTGGTCGCCGCCGAAGGTGTAGGCGACGGCGGGCAGGCCGACCAGATGCAGGCCGTTCTCCTGCTTCAATCCCCACTGGTGTTGATGGCCATTGATGACGGCCTTGACCTGTTTGCGGGGCAGTAGGATTTCCATCAACGCCGCACCGTCGAGCAGGCCGCTGTAGTTTTTTGGCTTTTCGTTCGCGGCGACCGGTTGGGTGGCGGCGGGGTCGCGCTCGGGTTGATGGTGGATCATCACCAGAACCGGCTTGCTGGCCCGGGTCGGTTCATCCAGAAACGCGGTCAGCCACTTGAGTTGTGCCGCACCGAGCAAGCCGGGCGTGACATTGGTTTTATTGAGCGTATCCAGCACGATCCACGTCGCCTTGGGCGATTCGACGATCGTGACCTGTTTGCTTTCGACCACAGGCACGCCGGGGGGGATCGCCTGCCAGAAGTTGTCGCGATGATCGTGATTGCCCAGCGACAGATGGGCCG
>JBGSMH010000486.1:0-4127 GCA_041740275.1 Phycisphaerae bacterium | reverse complement strand
ACATCACCGACAGCGACAAGTGGAACCCCGACAAGCGCGGCGCGCCTGAACCGTATACGAAGGACGATATCGGGACGCCCGAGTGGGGCATTCGTCACGCCACCCACCCGGAAGCGGACAGCAAGTCGTGGTCCGCAACCTACCGGCATATCAACGGGCCCACGATGGCAGGCTTTGTGCTGGCGGCACGATTGATGGATCAGGAAAAGGCATGGAATCACCCGCCCCTGTTTGCCTACACCGATCGTTGGGTCAAATTGTCGGGTGAAGGGAAGAAGGCGGGATGGCCTAAGTTCGTCGAAAGCATGTGGCGTGCCCACGAAAAACCCGCCGCCGCCAAATGATCAGTAGGTGCGTTGCGGCACGGATGCGTATATTCTCATCCGCTCTGATGACGCCTGAACTGTTCGAATCGCAACTTCGCAATCTCGACCGCATCGCCACGCCGCTGCGCCAAAGTAAATCGCGCGAAACGTGGCGGTTCGAACACGCCGGAAAACCGTACTACCTTCATTTCTATCCTCAGGGCTCGAAGCTCTCTGCCAGCGGCGGGCCCAAAGAATACGCTGGACTCAAGACCCTTCAGGACTTCAAAATCCCCGCGATCCGCGTGGTCGCGATGCTCTCCGGGTTCCGCTTCGCCGATCGCAAAGGTAACGCGATCATCACGCAAGGCCTTGAACCGGCGATCCGCCTAACGGAGATGTCGCCCACGCCACGCCAACATCGCGTTATCGTCGATCAGATCATCGCGATCCTGCAATCACTCACGCATCACGAACTCGGGCACGATTCACTCTCGCTCTCCTCGTTCATCTGGCACGAAGGACAGGTCAAAATCCTCGATGCGCGCGATCTGAAATCAACGACTCTCACGCCCGAGCAGTTGATGCGATTCGCTCACAATATCGAGCCGATGGCGACCCGTGCTGACCTGTTGCATGTGTGGCGCGCGATCGCGGGGGAAAAGCCGCTGCCGGACGATCGACGGAAGATTAAACGCTACGCCGCCGATCTGCGGGAGGACTCGATCGAGCGGATCAAGATCGGGGGCTGGACGGGACGATTTAAGTCGCAACACGATCGCAAACTGGATTGGTCGGTTGCCAGCGGATTGACGATCACCGCCGCAGACTGGGAGCGGGAATGGGGTAGGATCGTCGAGCGATTGGCTGCCGATCAATTCGACATCCTCAAGCGCGATCCATCTGGCGACATCCTCTCCGGCACGATCACGCTGGGCGGGCACCCGATCGATGTGATCATCAAGCGCCCGCGCAACAAATATCTCTATCGGCGGGTGCTGGGGGCCTTTCGCATGTCCCGCGCCCGGCGCCTGTGGGAAAAAACGCGATGGCTGTTGGTGCGACGATTGCCGGTGGAGTATCCGCTGATCACGATGGATCGGCGGGTGATGGGGTATGCCGTCGAGTCGATCGCGATCTTTGAAAGCGTGCCGGGAACGACGCTGGATCGAGCCGATCTGGACGCGATGACGGCAGCATCACGCGAAAGCTTCTTCCGCGCCTGTGGCAGACTGCTCCGCAGGATCGAAGACACTGGGCTGACCCACACCGACGCCAAAGGCAGCAACTGGATCGTTTTTGACTCCCCCGCCGACCCACAGGAGAAGGTGCCCGTCCTGATCGATGCCTATGGGATTCGTCCGCTCAATGCGTTTCTGCAACTCTTTGGCATTCGACGATTATTGCGATCGATGAAGGATCACCCGGCCTATACGCGAACCGATTCGCTGCACCTGTGTCTGGGTTTTGCCCCACGCCGGGTGCCGGAGGCAGAATCGTGAAAATCCATCTGCCCCAAACGCCCCGCCGCATCTTGATCGTCAAACCATCGGCGCTAGGCGATATTGTCCACACCCTGCCGATCCTGCACCTGCTACGCAAGCGATTTGCAGATGCAAAGATCAGTTGGCTGGTCGTTCCGGCGTTCGCGTCGCTATTGCAGGGGCATCGGCTGCTCGATCAGGTGCTGCTGTTTGAGCGACGCCGTTTCGCCAACCTGTGGCGTGATGCATCAGCGGCGAAGGGGTTGGCGTCGTTTGCGATGTCGCTAGGCAAGGAAAAGTTTGATCTGGTCATCGACCTGCAAGGGCTTTTGCGAAGCGGGTGGATCGCCTGGCAAACCCGCGCGCCGGTACGCGTGGGATTTGCCTATGCACGCGAAGGCGCGACGGCGTTTTACACGCACGTCGTCAACACGCCGAACCATGAAAGACACGCCGTCGAGCGGTATCTGGATGTGGCAGAAGCGTTGGGCTGCGGACGCGGGCCGGTGGTGTTCGATTTCGATCTTTCCGATGAAGCGCGGTCGTCGGTTCGACAGTTGCTAACCAGTCATCGCGAGTACGCGGTTCTCCTACCCGGCACAAACTGGGCGACCAAGCGCTGGTCGGCAGAGCGGTTTGAGCAGTTGATTTCGCCGATGCGCGAGCGATTCGGTCTGTCGGCGGTGATCGCCGGTGGAAAGGACGTGCTGGAGATGAACCAACCCTGGTCCGGTGCGCTCAACCTGGCGGGAAAAACAGATCTGAAGCAACTGGTTGCCTTGATCGAAGGCGCCAAGTTGGTGATCGCCAACGACTCCGGACCGATGCATATCGCGTCAGCACTGAACCGCCCGCTGGTAACGCTGTTTGGCCCGACCAACCCCGCCCGCACAGGCCCGTACGATCGCCCGGGTACGGTCCTGCGTCTGGATATCGCGTGCAGCCCCTGCTATTCGCGAAAATGTTTGCATCAGTCGTGTATGGATTGGTTGACGACCGGGCATGTGTTGTCGCAGATTGAGACGGCGATTCAATCGCGTTAATCGCCCACTACCCGATCCACCTCATCAAACGTCGTCACACCCTCGGCCACCAATGTAAAGCCGTGGTCCTTGAGCGACTGGAACCGGTTCTTCTGCAAAGCCACCATCACTTCGCCTTGATTATTCTTGCTGATCGCGGCCCGGACCAGGTCATCGACCACCAACAACTCAAACACACCCCGGCGACCCGCATATCCCGTACCCAGGCATTTTTGACATCCCACCGCCCGGTAGATCTTGTCCAAATCCGCATAGAGACTGCCCATATCCCGCACCTGCTCCTCAGTTGGGGCGGCGGATTGCTTGCAGAACGGGCAGAGCGTGCGGATCAATCGTTGCGCCAGCAGCAGATTCAGCCCGCTGGCGATCAAAAACGGCTCGATCCCCAGATCGAGCAGTCGAAAAACGCTGCCGGTGGTGTCGCGGGCGTGGACGGTCGAGAAAACCATGTGCCCGGTCATCGCCGCCTGCATCGCGGTCTTGGCGGTTTCGGCATCGCGAATCTCCCCGACCAGAATCACGTCCGGGTCCTGTCGCAACGTCGATCGCAATAACGCATGAAAAGTGCTGCCCTGATCCTCGTTGACCGGCATCTGCGTCACGCCGTCGATCTGGATTTCGACCGGATCTTCGATCGTGACGACGTTTCGCTCCGATGCGTCAATCGACCTCAAAATTGCATATAGCGTGCTGGTTTTGCCGCTCCCCGTCGGCCCGCAGACCAACAGCATCCCGGCGTCGCGTTTTATCGCTTTTTCGATCGTACGAAACATCGACTCGGGCAGTTTCAGATCCCACAAATAACGCGGCGCGTTGGCGCTATCCAGACACCGAACCACCAGCTTCTGCCCGAAAATACTCGGTGTGATGCTCACGCGATAGTCGACCTTGCGATCCGGCACGCGCGCGACAAAGTTGCCCTCCTGAACCGCATTGCGAACCGAAATATCAATGTCGCACAAAATTTTCACCAGCGAGATGAAGCGAATGCCCAGATCTTTTTTCAGATTGGCGATGGTAACCATCGACCCATCGACACGGATGCGAACCAGAAACTGCTCGCCCTTGGGTTCGATGTGAATGTCGCTGGCGCGGGTGCGGAAACAGCAGAGCAATACTAGACGCAGGATCGTGACGGCTTCTGCCGGGATGTCCTTGGCTTCGGGTTGATAGGCATGATGCACCACCTCGCCACGGGCGTTGATGAGCTCGATCTCAGAGATGCCAAATGGCTTGATGGGCAGGGATTCTGCAAGCGTGTGCAGTTGACGCGCCGGCGCGACGCCGTCGGCCTC
>JBGSMH010000485.1:0-2497 GCA_041740275.1 Phycisphaerae bacterium | reverse complement strand
CGACATCGCTGATCTCCGCCCGCGTGGGTGTGGCGGCGTCGATCATGCTCTGGAGCATCTGCGTCGCGACGATCACCGGTTTGCCCGCACGCTGGGCACGTTGGATCAGATCCTTCTGAATGATCGGCACCTGAGAGACGTCCATCTCCACGCCCAGATCGCCACGCGCAACCATCAACCCGTCGGCGGCAGCGATGATCGCGTCAATGTCGGCCAATGCCTCGGCTTTTTCGATCTTGGCGATCAGGCCGATCGATTCGGCTTTCTTGTATTGCAGATGCCCCCGCAACAATTCCAGATCCTTGGCACGACGCACAAACGACAGCGCCAAATAATCCAGATCGTTGGCGATTGCCCAATCGACGCATTCCCAATCCTGTTCGGTGATCGAAGGAACGGTGACGTTGGTGTTCGGGAGATTAATGCCTTTGCGGCTCTTGATGATCCCGCCGACGGTGCAGGACATCTTGAACTCATCGACGGTCTTATCGGTTACGACAAACCGCAGCATCCCGTCTTCAATGAGGATGCGATCGCCGATCTGAACGTCGTCGACGAGTGATTCGAGCGTACAGGAGATACGAAAGTTTTCGCCCATGATCGGATCACGCTGGACGAAAACTTCATCACCGACCGCGACCGGCATCCCGCCCGATCCGTTGCTGTCGGCGACTTGTCCGACGCGGATCTTAGGCCCGCACAGATCGCCCAGAACCGCGATCGGGTGCTCAAACCGCGCGGACGTATCGCGAATCAGTTTGAGCGTCTGGGCGTGCTGGTCGAGCGTGCCGTGGGAGAAGTTGAGGCGACAGATATCGACGCCGGCCTCGAAAAGTGAGTAAAGCGTCTCGGCGGACGCGACCGCCGGGCCCATCGTGGCAATGATCTTGGTGCGAATCATAAACTTTTCGTGTCCGTGAACGCGTTCTCAGCTTCCGTGCTGATTCTCTCTGTCGGCGGGCAATTGGCAATCGCACAACCAGAAATTAACGCTGGGATGTGAATGGACCGGGGAAATGGCTGTATTGGTCGATCGCCATCCGCCCGCCGGGTGAAGCCCAGGCGACATCGCCCAACTCGGATGGGAGCTGACGTTTTTCGACACAGCGGAGCATCACATCCGTGACCCCATCCACGGCACGCATGACCCGATCCTGCCCGGCGGGCGTTTGGCCGACCACGGCGTCATGGACGCGTTGTGCGCCAAATGGCGTGATCGGCGCACACTGGCTGGCGGCATTGATGATGGTGGTGTGGACGCGGGCGATCTCCAGCGTGGCGACGGCGCGATCCGGGCCGAGCGAACCACGAAACCGTTGCGAGATGTTGCGGATCATGCTCGCGTGCTTGTTCTGATCCTGCGGCCAGTGTGCGGTGTGTTCACCGGTCAAGGCAAAGCCGTCATCGTCAATACGTAACTGCCCTCGCTCACCCTGGATGTGAACCGTCGCTCCGTGCATGTGCGTGTCTGCGTGTGTGAAGAATACCAGCAGTTTGATCCCGCCAGCGAGGGTGATCCGCAAGGCACAGGTGTCGAAGTTTTCGATGCTATTGGCGCGGTATAATTCGGCCTCGATCTCGACCGGCTGCGAGGAGGTGGCGGGGGTGGTTCCGAGCAGAAAAAGGCAGAGATTGAGGTAATGCGAGATGGCGTTTTGAACGGGCGAATCGAGCACCCAGTCGTTGCCCACCCGAATCGCACCCGCCCACTTGTTTCTTCCAAAATAGGCCAGATCGCGCGGCCAACTCGCGTGGACCGTCGCATGGGTGATCCTGCCCAGCGCCCCGTCCAGAATCAACCGTTTGGCAGGCACGGTTGGGGCGGCATAGATATCCTGAAATCCGACCAACACCTCTTTGCCTGCGCGATCACGCGCCGCGATCATCCGGTCCACTTCCTGAACCGATCCGGCGACCGGTTTTTCGGTCACGACATTTAGGCCGGACGAAAGCGCCTGCTCGGTAAATGGCAAATGTAAATGAATCGGAATCGGCAACCAGACGGCGTCGGCTTTTTCAGCCGACAGCATCTGTTGGTAGTCGGGATAGCACTTGATGCCGCGCTGGTCGAGCATCGCGACACGATCGGCGAACTGCCCGACCGCCGGGTCGCACATCGCCACCAATTTCGCGTCTGGCGAGGGTAACGCGTCTTGTTCCAAGAACCGCTGGGCGATCGACCAGGCGTATCCACCCATTCCCGCACATACGAACCGAACCGGATCAGTACCCGAAACCAAATCTGCTCCTTGTTGCATCATCAATGACACAACAACATACGCGCAAATCGGTTATCGGCAAATGGCAGGTTTATACGCCTGCGGGCACCGTTTGACCTTCACCGGCACGGCGACGCAGACTTTCCAGCTTCTCCCGACACTCTTTGGCCAACTGCGTGTTGGGGAAATCGCGCACCACGCTATCGGCGATGCGGTGGGCGTCGCTCCAACGGCTGGCGTGAATCGCCTCGGCGAGTTGATCGCGAAGCAGGTTGATC
>JBGSMH010000484.1:0-7236 GCA_041740275.1 Phycisphaerae bacterium | reverse complement strand
AGGGTGTTGCGCTGCTCAACAAGGGTCTGCCGTGCAATCGGTGGGTGAGTGGGGGGTGGCTTGACCTTTCGCTGTTGCGCTCGCCGCAATGGCAATTCTGCGTTGTCGAGCCCGGCAGCTACGAGTTCTGGGACATCGACGGCCAGCGCGACACCGGACATCATCGTTTCGAGTATTCGATCTGGCCTTACACCGATGGGCTGAGTACGACCGAGTTGATTCGCACCGGTTACACCTACAACCTGCCTGCATCCATCGACCCGCCATTCACGATCAGCGGCGACGCGATGGTTACCGCGTGGAAGCCTGCTGACGATGGGTCGGGCTGGATCCTTCGATTGCAGGACACAACCGGAAAGGGCTGCGTCGCCACGATCGATTTTGGCCGAATGGTTGCGATTACGCCGACCAACCTGCTGGAAAAGCCGCAAGGTCCGAGCACGACCGCAAATCAGTACGTCGCGACGCTCCACCGTCACGGCATCGTCACGCTCCACCTGGGTCATGTTGGTCGGTGAGACGCACAGACCCAACAGTCTGGGTCACTCGCTCCTCCGAGCCTGATTGGACCAAAGGCCAACGAATTTCGCTGCCTGATCGGCTCTACTGGGAGGATCTCACAGAGGAGCGATCATGTTTCAGACACTGGAAAATCGGGTCCTGTTCGCACTGACGTATATTTCAGATGGCGTGCTCCGCATCGTCGGAACCGACGTGATCGACACGGTGGAGTTTGCCCTCAATGGCAAAGACGTTCAGGTCGTGGTGGATGGCACCGAGGCGTTGACCTTCAACGTCGATACGGTGCGTCAGATCAGCTATCACGGACGGGGTGGGAATGATGTCCTAGTCATTGGCCGCGTTCCCATTCGGGCTTATATCGACGGCGGTGAGGGAAATGATGCACTTTCGGCGTCCCATGCCCCAATGGTCGACAGCATAATCGGCGGGGCGGGCAACGACTACCTTTGGGGTGGCGGCGGCAACGATTATCTCGCCGGTAACGACGGTGGCGACGCGATCATGGGCGGGGACGGCGACGATACGCTGTTCATCCGCTCCGATGGTACCGACGACGACAGTGTCTCCGGCGGCGCGGGCTACGACACCGTTGACGCCGTTCACTACCCCATGGGCGTCACTCTGGCGATGGGCGACGCAACTGCATCGCCGCTGACTGTCTTCGACACCATCTATAACGACGTCGAGTGCCTGCGCGGGACGGCGTACGACGACAACATCTCCGTCATCTCCGGACGGCCGGTTACCGTGTTCCTCGGGAAAGGTCGCGACATTTTCACCGGCGGATCGGGTGCAGATACCGTCTATGGACAGGCCTCGCAGGACGAGATCTTCGGCGCGGGCGGCGACGACGTGTTCTACTTGCAGGACAACACCACCGATGGCGTCATCGGTGGCTCGGGCGAAGACACAGCATATGCGGATAGCTTCGATATCCTCGACACCGTTGAGAACGTCATTACGCCATGAGCGCATAGTTACAGAATGTTGCGGATGACAAGGACGCCAACGATGTCGCGGCGCCCGCGATTCATTCCCTAAAGCAACTGGGTCACAACGCAGCTCCCGATCGGATTTCCTTAACCCGGCGTTCACACAATCCGAGCGCAGGATTGGTGGAATAGGCGGATTCGGGTCGGCGGATTTCTCAAATCGCTGTAGGGAGCTAAAAATGAGCGTACAGACCACCTCGATCAAGACTTGCGTAAACTGCGGCACGGACGTGACGCGCGGCAAACGAATGAAAGACAGTAGCGGGCACTACTGGTGCGTCGCGTGTGGGGCAGCGGATCAGGTGAAAAAGCACGGGTCCAGCAGCCAAAGCCAGTGCCCCATGTGCGGGAACATGTACCCGCCATCAGATGCGCACCGGATCGGTGAGCAATACGTCTGTTCGCCATGCGCCAAGCAGGTGGCCGAAAACGGGAAGAGTGCCTTGCCCGCGCAGCAAAAATCCGACCAGAAAAAGAAACTGATCATCGGAGCCATTCTGCTTGTCTTTGGCTTCGGCCTAATCTACGCCCATTTCACTGGGTTGATGGACGAGTTGCTTTACTGACCCTGTCTGGCCAGCCCGTCGGGATCGCGGCTTTTGCCCCACTTCTCCACGGTCGGTGACAGGTTCTGCAATCGATTGCCTGCCAGTGAGAGCCGTTCGACCTTATCCAAGCTTGCCATTTCGTCCGGGAGCGACTTCAGGTCGTTATCGTTGATCAATAGTTCCTTCAGTGCCTGGCATTTTCCGATCGCCGGGGAGATGGTGTGCAGGAAGGGGAGCTTCAGGTTCCGGTCGCCGTAGCAGTGCAGTCGTTCGAGGTGGGTGAGTTTGCCGATGGCGTCGGGGATCGTCGTGACGCCGCTCTCTTGTAGGAGCAGTTCGACGACATGCCCGTCACGCACCAACGTTCGGTCCGCCACCTGCGCGTCGTTGAGCTTGTTGGCGTCGAGGATGGCTCGCACCGCAAGATATTCAGGATGGGTGGGTGGGAGCGTCTCGACGACAGGGGCTGGCGCAGCAACCGTGGATGTCGTGGGCGGCGGCAGCGTTCCGCCATCCCAACGCAACGTGTCGCGGGCTGCCAGCACAAAGCCCTTGCCCATCATCAACATGCCTGCTGGTTTATCTGGATGCACGCCGGTCGAGTCCTTGAAATACTCCGGCAGCATCTTCGGCCCGTCGCGGAAATCGTCGCTGAGGATCGCCCCGAGGTCATAGACCGGCTCTTTGCCGCGATATTCCTTGCGCATCAGGTCAGAAAACTCCTGCATGCCCTTGCTGTTACGGGCTGCCGGAGTGTCGCCGATGACGGAAGTGGTGCAGTGCAGGAAACGCGTCTTGGGAAACTCGCGCCGGAGGTCTTCCATGCGTTTGCGATACGTTGGGAAGAACTTTGCATCGACCTCGGCGACATAGATGATCATCACGATATCGACCTTGTTGCCCATCGACCACGGCTCGTTGCGCATGAGTTGCTCGATCTGTTCGACGCGTCGTAAAGCTGGCCGACGCACGCCAATCATGTGAACCAGCCCGGGTTCGGCAAAGATATCGGCGGGCATGCCTTTGAGGTCGCCACCGACCCCTTCAGGCCGCCTCAAGCCTTCGGTGATCTGATATTGCGGCTCGCTCTTGCCCAGCAGCGTCAGCCCGGTCATCAAGTTGCGGCCCATCGACATGCTGATCACCAGAATCCGCTTCTTGCGCAATTCTTCGACGTCTTTGGCCGTGACGGTTTCAAACCGTTCCTTGATCGCCTTGGAATCGACAAACGGGGCCTCGGCAGCGACACCGCGCGACGTGAACGCACAAATAGCAACCGCATGACTAACCAGCAAGACGATAATCGAGGAACGGATCATGGGGACTCAATCTTGGGTAAGGTAGGCCTAAAACGGTAAGCCTCGCCAAAGGTTGTGTCAAGAAGAGCGAATTCTAGTTGAAACTCAGTCTCAACAAGATATGATGTCCCATTCATCGACGATCGGACGGCCTGATATGGACAAACCTTGCGATTTTCCCGCCTGTGCCAGTTCTGAAAATGGTGAGCAGAAGTGTTCGCTCAATACGCTGGGCGTCGGTTGTTGTGGGGCGGTTATTTCGGTTGATCATTGCCCGGATCAAGACCTGAAACGCCGGCTATTGGAGATGGGTTTCTGCAACGGCGCGATCGTCGAATGCGTCCGCCGGGCACCGCTGGGCGATCCCATCGAATATAAGCTGCGCGGCTACAACCTCTCCCTCCGCGGGGAACAAGCCAAACTGGTTCAGATCAATGTCCGGTCGTCCTAATGTTGGCTTTCACGCAAAATCGATGACGATTGACTCCATGACGCCCGCTCCCACTTCCCAACCCAAGTCTTTGACCGTCGCGTTGGCGGGGAATCCGAATAGTGGCAAGACGACGCTATTTAACGCGCTAACCGGCCTACGGCAGAAGGTCGCCAACTATCCGGGGGTGACGGTCGAGAAAAAGACTGGAAAATCAACGCTTCCAGACGGTTCGACGATCGACATCGTCGATTTGCCAGGCACCTATTCGCTGATCAGTCGCAGTCCGGACGAGGTGGTGGCGATGCAGGTGCTGCGCGGTTTGCGGCGTGACACGCCAGAACCGGATGTGGTGGTCTGTGTCGTCGATGCCAGCAACCTGCAACGCAACCTGTATTTGGTCAGTCAGTTGATGGAACTGGGTCGGCCACTGGTGATCGCGCTGAACATGAGCGACATCGCCGAGCGACGCGGAATTCGCCTGTCCGCGCACCGGTTGAGCGAAACGCTGGGCGTGCCGGTCGTTTCGATCGTTGGACACAAGAAACAGGGGATCGACACGCTCAAACAGGCCATTTTGGAGGCGCGCATCGCGCCTCTGCCCGAGTTTGTTCTTCCCGCGCCGATGAAGCAGGCGATCCACGAATTGGCCAGCATCCTCGGCACGCCAAACGCCCACGCGACGGCAGAGCGCCTGCTGACCCACGACACCGCATCGGATGTCGAAGGGATTCTCACAAACACCGATCTGCGGACGCGCGTCGAGACCCTTCAGGCGAACTTGCATCGTGAAAATATTGACCCCATTCAAGCCGATATCGAAGCCCACTACCGGTGGATCGACGAAGTCTCTGCCAAAGCCCTGGAACCGGCGTGCGCGGTGCTGGATGAAGTGGGTTCGGGTATGGGTGGCACGGGCTACCAGCCCGTGATTGCTTCGGAACATGGGTTGGAAACCCATGCCACCAATACTTTGGATTATGCGCGTCCTTCCAACCTTACGGATCAGTTGGACCGCGTCTTTCTACACAAAATCTGGGGTTTGCTGACCTTCGCTGCCATCATGGCGTGCTTGTTCGTCAGCATTTTTGTGGTCGCCGATCCGTTGATGGGCGCAACAGAGGAATTGGTGGCGTGGGTGGGATCGCTGGTCACGGACTGGCTGCCGGAAAAAGGGGCGATCCGTGACCTTTGGACCGGCGGCATCGTCGCTGGCGTGGGCGGGGTGCTGGTCTTTATCCCGCAGATCGCCGTGCTGTTTTTGTTCCTGGCGATCCTCGAAGATTCCGGCTACCTCGCGCGGGCGGCGTTCCTCATGGACCGCGTGCTGGGCAAACTGGGCCTCAATGGCAAGAGCTTTATCCCACTGCTGAGCAGCTTTGCGTGTGCGATCCCCGGGATCATGGCGACGCGGACGATCGAGAACCGCCGCGACCGACTCGCGACGATCTTTGTCGCACCGTTCATGAGTTGCAGCGCGCGACTGCCCGTCTACGGACTGCTGATCGGCGCCTTCTTCGCAACCCACGCCGCCTGGGTACGCGGCGGGATCATGTTCGCCTGCTACGCATTAGGCGTTGTCGCCGCAGTCTTAACGGCGCTCTTATTCCGCCAAACCTTCCTCAAAAGCGTCCCCAGCAGTTTTGTGCTGGAATTGCCGAGCTATAAAGTCCCGCAGATCACACAGGTGATCCGCGTAATGGTGACCAACACCTGGGCGTTCGTGCGAAGGGCGGGGACGATCATCTTCTGTTTGAGCGTGATTTTGTGGGCGATGGCGTATTACCCGCGGCTCGATGAGGCACGCGAGACAAGGCTCGTGATTCAGGCAAAATTCGTCGTCGACGTACAGCGTGCTTTGCGGCAGGGATATGGCGTTGCGGCTTCAAACGACCTGAATGAGATCTCGGAACTGCTCGCAGGTTTTGAGACCTCGTCCGCTGAAAAATGGAAGAAGGCAAAGACCATGCTTCCTGAAGATAAGGTGGAGCAGATTCAGGCGAAAGTTGACAAGGAAATGGCAGCCGCGCAATTGGAGCAGTCGATTTCTGGCCGACTCGGGCACTTTATCGAGCCGGTGATCAGGCCGCTGGGATATGATTGGAAGATGGGGGTCGGGCTGATCGCCAGTTTTGCGGCCCGAGAGGTGTTTGTGAGCCAGATGGGCATAGTCTACGCCGCCGGGGATGCTGAGGATGATCCGGCGAGCCTGGAAGAGGCGATGCTGGCCGATCGGTACCCGGATGGGACTTTCGTCTGGACAACGCCGGTGGCGATCTCCCTGTTGGTCTGGTTCGTATTGGCGATGCAGTGCATCAGCACGACCGCGATCGTGAAACGCGAGACCGGCTCATGGACGTGGGCGCTGGGGCAGATCGTCTATATGAACGCACTGGCGTACGGGTGTGCGTTGATCGCGTACCAGGTGAGCGTCCGAATGATCGGATGATCCTTTCCGTTTAGCCGCGAGCTTGCTCGCGCATGGGTATGCTCGACCGGGAGAAAGGTCCTTAAAATGTCCGAATCAATCCAGAACATCCTCGTCCTGCTCCTCGTCCTGGTGTGTATCGGTGTGGTCGTTCGCGGGGCCTGGAAGAGCCTGATGCTCAAGCGGGGGGGTATCGGGACCTGTTGCAGCAGGGGGTGTGGCGAAAATAAAACGGCGCAAATGCCTGAAAAACAGAGAGTTGTGTTCGTTCCGGTAGAAAATCTCGCAAAGAAGCGAAAAGGGGCTTGACCGGCGAAATGGAATCTCTATATTCCTCCGCTCGCTTTGGCCGATGAGAGTTGTCCGAAACGAAACAAGACCTGAACGCGACGCAAAAAAAGTTGTTGACAGGGCTTGACGACAGAAAAGAAAGTAGTAACATCTGCGACTCGACATTCGGAACTGACCGATGCGAGTGACAGAAAGAAACGCAACCCCAGAGGTTTAGAGTTTGAGCAAAATCGCTCTGATTAACACGCCGAACTGATCTGGCTCCCCAAGACAACTTGCGGGTCGCCACGATGAGCGATTCGGAACGAGAAACGCGGTTAGGTCCGCAGGGAATTGCGTCTGTCTGAATTGGGATCGATTTACCGTTACGACGGTGATTCGCTCCACGTTTAGGTGGAATCGAACGGATGACAAAGCTCGCAAGAGTGGAGTCGAAAGTTTGAAGCTCTTTGACAAGTGAATGATGAGGTTAAGGTTCAGAAAGATGTCCAACAATAAGTGTTGGATTATCGCCGCGAGCCTTCTGCGAGTCATGTTGCAGAAGAACTCGTGTCGAGCACCTTTTCGGTGAATTAAAAGACCTTTATTGATCTGGCCGGACTGTAGGCGAAAGCTGATGGGTCCGTGTCCAGCCGCCACCCGCCCGGTGGTGGATCAGTGAAGCTTGTCGGTGCGTGTGAGTCGAGCAATCGACGATCGCGAATCGGCAATCGACAATGGTCCTGAC
>JBGSMH010000483.1:0-4206 GCA_041740275.1 Phycisphaerae bacterium | reverse complement strand
GCGACTTCGCCAACCCGCCTTGCAGGAGAAGTTGCGGATCGAATTTCCGCATCAAAGGCGATCCGATCAACCCGTCCCATGCGTCGATCGCAAGCCCGATACGGAACTTTTTGATCGTCTCATCGGTAAACCCGCGCGATTGCAGGTACTCGCGGGCGGGCTTGCCAATCTGGGGGTGATGAAGATTTTGCTCGAAATAGCTGGCTGCCGTCGAATGGGCGTCGAGCAGGCCTTGGCGAAGGCTGGCAGATTCTTTGCTCGAACCGCCTTTGGGCAGCGTGATCCCGTGCTGCTCTGCCAGGCTCCGCATGGCTTCGACAAACTCCATGCGATCCCGCTTCATCACAAAGTCGATCGCATTGCCGGATGCCTTGCACCCGAAACAGTGAAAGTATCCCCGTTCTGGATGGACGTGAAACGATGGCGTCTTCTCAGTATGAAACGGGCAGAGCCCCACAAACGATCGGCCTCGCTTTTTGAGCGCAACGGTCTGGCCGACGAGTTGGACAATATCCACCGCCTGCAAGACCATCGTCCTGCCGTCGAGTCCCGACGCCTGCGTGTTGTGCTGTCCGTCTGCCATAAATGGGGAAGCACATATTTTACCACCGTTTTGCGATATCGGAAAGATTCGTTGAGGTTTTTTCGATTTGGCGGCGGATGGACTTGTCAGTCTGACAGTCGCCAGCCGCCAGGTGCTGGTTTGACAGGCAAATAACCTGATTGACGCCCGTTTCTCGCAGTTAATGTCGATTCTGGCGTGGCATCGTCCTTGCATCGTGTACTGGCGAGGAACTCCTATGCGTTTCGACAAGTTCACAACCAAGGCTCAGGAAGCGCTCACGGGAGCGCAGGAATCGGCACGGGTTCGTGAGAATCCGGAGGTCACGCCGACGCATCTGCTGCGGGCATTGCTTGAGCCGGATCAAACGACGATTCACGCTTTATCTGAAAAACTGGGCGCAAAGATGCCCGAGCTGATCGCGCGGGTGGATGCGGAACTCGATCGTCTGCTGCGGTCTGCGGGCACGCAAATCGGTGCCAGCCGGGC
The DNA here is from genome assembly GCA_041740275.1 of Phycisphaerae bacterium. GTDB lineage: Bacteria > Planctomycetota > Phycisphaerae > Tepidisphaerales > Tepidisphaeraceae > BPJO01. The sequence continues at coordinate 3,155 of JBGSMH010000483.1, read as the reverse complement.
TATGATGAGTGTGCTGGACGATGCGCAGAAACAAGCCGAGCGGCTGAAGGATGAGTACGTCTCGACCGAGCACCTGCTGATCAGCCTGACCACCCAAAACGACCCGGCCGGGGCACTGCTCAAGCAGGCGGGAATTACCTCCGACAATCTGTTGACGAGTCTGAAAGACGTCCGCGGCAATCAGCGGGTGACCGACCAGAATCCTGAGGACAAATACCAGGCACTGGAAAAGTATGGCAAGGACCTGGTCGCGCTGGCAAAGCTGGGAAAAATCGATCCGGTGATCGGCCGCGACGAAGAGATCCGCCGAACCATGCAGGTGCTGAGTCGTCGCACAAAAAACAACCCCGTACTCATCGGCGAGCCGGGCGTTGGCAAAACCGCGATCGTTGAGGGCCTGGCGATGCGGATTCTCAAAGGCGATGTCCCGACGGTGCTGCAAAACAAGCGCGTCATCGCACTGGACATGGGCGCGTTAATCGCCGGTGCGAAATATCGCGGCGAGTTTGAAGACCGCCTCAAAGCGGTCGTCAAGGAGGTCCAATCCAGCGACGGCCAGGTGATTCTGTTCATCGACGAACTGCATACCGTCGTCGGTGCAGGCAAGACCGAAGGATCAATGGACGCAGGAAATTTGCTCAAGCCTGCCCTGGCCCGCGGCGAGCTACGCTGCATTGGTGCGACCACGCTGGATGAGTATCGCAAACACATCGAAAAAGACCCCGCACTGGAGCGACGCTTTCAGCCGATCAAGGTCGGCGAACCCTCCGTCGATGATACGATCGCGATCCTGCGCGGATTGAAGCAACGGTACGAAACGCACCACGGCGTACGCATCACTGACAACGCGATCGTCGCGGCAGCGACGCTTTCGGATCGGTACATTCAGGATCGGTTTCTGCCTGACAAAGCGATCGATCTCATCGACGAAGCTTCGGCGCGGCTGGCGCTGGAAAACCAGTCGGTCCCAGAAGAAATCGACCGGCTCATCCGCCGACAGGCGCAATTGGAATTGGTGCAGGGTCAACTCAAAGCCGAAGAAGATCCCGATGCCAAGAAGCGACTCGAGCAGATCCGTAGCGAACTGCAGGACGTCGAGAAAAACCTGCAGGAACTGAATCGCCAATGGGAGCTGGAAAAGTCCGGCCTCGGCGATGCGAACACACTGCGGGCACAGTATCTGAGTCGTCAGGAAAAATACGAACAACGCGAGGCCGCGATCGTGTCGGCGATGCGAGAAGGCAGGCGTGTATCCGAAAAAGAACTGCAAGAGGTCGCCGCCGAGGAAAAGCTGCTCAAGAAATTGAAGGTGCAGATCGATCAGCTCGAAGCGCAGCCCAAGCCGTCACAAAAGCCTGAATCGCGTCTGCTCAAGCAGCAGGTGGACGCCGAGGAAATTGCCGAGGTTGTGTCACGCTGGACCGGCGTGCCGGTGACGCGAATGATGGAGACCGAGCGGCAAAAGCTGATCACCATGGAAGAAAATCTGGGTCGTCGTGTGATCGGCCAAGAGGACGCAGTCCGCGCCGTATCCGACGCCGTGCGCCGGTCGCGTGCCGGGCTGGGCGATCCGAATCGCCCGATCGGAAGCTTCCTGTTCCTCGGTCCCACCGGCGTCGGCAAGACCGAACTGTGCAAAGCGCTGGCGGAGTTCTTGTTCGATGATGAGTCGAGCATGGTGCGGATCGACATGAGTGAGTTCATGGAACAGCACTCGGTCGCGCGCCTGATCGGCGCTCCGCCCGGCTATGTCGGCTACGAAGAAGGCGGCCGACTCACCGAGGCTGTCCGACGCAAGCCGTATAGCGTCATCCTGTTTGATGAGATCGAAAAAGCCCATCGCGACGTTTTCAACGTGCTGCTCCAGGTGCTGGATGATGGACGATTGACCGACGGGCAAGGCCGAACCGTCGATTTCAAAAATTCCGTAATCGTGATGACCAGCAATATCGGGAGTCAGCAGATCATGGAATTGTCGGCCAAAAATGCCGAGGAGTGGGAAATCGAAGCGACCGTGAAAGGCCAGCTTCGCGACTACTTCCGGCCGGAGTTTTTGAACCGGATCGACGAAACGATTGTGTTTCATCCGTTGGCCAAGGAGCAGTTGACCAAGATCGTCGATGTTCAGTTGCGCGGTCTGGAAAAGCGACTGGCCTCGCGCGGATTGCAGCTGGAGATCAGCGAATCGGCAAAAAAGCGGCTGGCCGACGAAGGGTACGATCCGCAGTTTGGGGCGCGTCCGCTCAAGCGGGTGATTCAGCAGCGGATCGAGAACCCGCTGGCGTCGCGGCTACTGCAAGGCGACTTTGAGGAAGGGTCAACCGTTCGCATCGATTCGGACGAGACAAAGTCGTCGTTCGAGTTTTCTCGCGGGTAGCGAGAACAAAGTTCCAAATATCCCCGAATCCGGGCGGCGGGAATCGAACCCGCACGAGGGATAAACCTCAACGGATTTTAAGTCCGTAGCGTCTGCCTTTCCGCCACGCCCGGGAAGCGCAGCAGATTCTACTCATGCGCGGTGCGAAGTCGATACGTCGAAAATCGCCTGAGGCTTTCGAGGTACCCAAACACCGGCAGGGGCGGTACCCTCTGCGGAAATACATGAGCAACCCCCTTTGGAACACCATCGCGCAGCAATCCCTTACCGAGCCGCAACTTGAGCAGTTGGACCGGTATCTGGACCTATTGATCGAGAAAAACCAGGTCTTGAACCTAACCCGTATCACCGATCGGGCCGAGGCCGAAGTCAAGCACGTTGGCGACGCGTTGACGGTATTGCGGTTCATCCCCGCCAAACCCAAGGAAGGCCGGATCAAACTCGCCGACGTCGGCACAGGCGGGGGGATTCCCGGCGTCATCCTCGCGATCGCCAGACCGGATATCTCGGTCATGCTGATCGATGCGACCCGCAAAAAACTCGAAGCCGTGAAGGAGATTTGCGAGAAAATCGGCGTAACCAATGTTCGAGTGCAGCACACCCGGATGGAAGAAGTCGAGGAGAAGTTTCACGTCGTCACCGCCCGGGGCGTGGCGGAGATGGAAAATCTGCTCGGCTGGTGCCGCAAGCTTATCCGTCACAATGGTGTTTTATTGGCACTAAAGGGTCCGAGGCTGGATGGTGAGCTTGCGGGTCTCTCCAGTCGGTCCAAACGCCA
>JBGSMH010000482.1:0-7180 GCA_041740275.1 Phycisphaerae bacterium | reverse complement strand
GAAGTGGAGCGCTCTTCGTGATGAAATCGGCTTCTCCCAAATTCGCGGGGTACGTTCACACGCGACAAGCCCCCACGCATTCGTTAGAATCCCCCCACCAGCGGCCGGTTCAGTTCAACCAGACTTGACGCCCAGTGCGACCGCCGCTGACCGTGCAATGCTGGCTTCTGGGCACTCTCGGCATCTAGTCCTATTGGTTATGTCGCATGGCGAGTGACCCACTGTTCAACATCGAAATGCCACGCTGGTGGGACCGGCTCGCGTCCCTTTGGCGTGGGATCTCTTTGGGCTTCCTGATCGGCTACCTCTTTGCGGCGTGGGCTCCACCCAGCACCGGCTCAGGGGCCTCGGTGATCGTTGTCGTGATTTGTCTCGTCTCCGCCGCTCTGCCCGCATTGCCGAAGGCCTGGATCGAACAGAGAAACCGAATTCGTGCTGCGCGGGCAGGGACGCTGATGCGGGAAGTCGAGCGCCGACGAGATGCGACATAACCCGACGCAGTGGACCGAGCCGGCGGGTAAGATTCGTGTGGTTCGAGAGTCGGCACGGTGCCGGCTCGGCCACTGATCGGCTTTACGTTATCCCACCCATGACTTCGCAACGTCGAAAGGCTCTCCTCGCATTGTCGCTCGCCCTGGTCGCGATTGCGTATCTCAGCGGGCCGATCATCGCGGGGATCTTCGGCATCGGGAATCGAGCCGGGCCGAAAATCTATCCGGAGGGGCTACACGAGCTTCTTTACGTCATCGCTTGGCAGTCAAGTTCGCACAACGAGGGCAAGCCGCGACTGCCCGCGGTCTTCCGCTCGGAGTATCGCCCTTGGTTCTACGGGCAGTATTCGAAGAACGACGATCGGGTTTGGCTCGAAGCGGAATACAAGAAACTTCAACAACGAATTGCGGAGGAGCGGTCGCCGGAATAACCTCGCACTTCAATTGGTTATCCGCTTATGCCCATGTGCGTTTGCCAACAACATCTCTCGCCGCTCCGAACACTCGACGATGTCCACGCGCGTTGCACGGTGACCGAAAACATTCTCAAAAGTTGTACGATCATCGAACGAGGTAACTGGACGCTACTGGAACAATGTGAGGCGTGCGGAAGATTCTGGGTCGTAGAGTATCCGTTCGGTGAACGTCACGGCGACGGACCGCCGTGTGCCTATCACACGGATCGCCGCGAGCTGCCGTCACAGTATTTGACGGCGGACATTCGACAGCGCGCGGAGGATGCCGCCTTCTTCAATAACCTCGGAGCGGAGGTCGGACCGGAAAAGTGCCGCGCTTACGCGTGTGTCCGCCTGCGCGTTCGCAACAGTGTCTTTTGCGCACTGCATCATTTTGAGTCCGTGAAAGGTCATCCGCTCGCGGCAGCTGGCGGCAGATAGCCAGCCGATTAGAAATCCCGCCCGCGTCAACTGTGATCAGCTTCTTTATTTCTATGTTTTCTCTGTGTTTCTGTGACTCTGTGGCCACACCGAATTTGGTTACGCGTGCGCCAATTTTACAAAATCTTGATATTTCGACTGTCCGAGAATCGCTTAAACCGATAAGATGCTTCGTTGATCAACGCGCCCATCGGCCGAGAGACGTGTGTCTCAATCCCGAAGTAGCGCAGCGACCTTATTACGCGTCTGAACGAAGTGGGCGTCCCCTGCGGAAACGTAAGTCACGCCCCTGTCGCTATTTGCGGCATCGTCAGGCCGAAGGATGCAGATGAAAGTAGACCCTCGTTTTCTCGTGGCAGAAGGTGCCGAAGTCCTTAGCGGCAATGAGCAGTTGGTCAAAGGCTGCCTCGAAGTCCCCGGCGGCGTGAGCCTTTATTCGGGCTACCCCGGCTCCCCGATCGCGACATTCTTCGATATTTTGGGCGATATCAACCAGCTTTTGCAGAAGCATGGTGCCCGTGCGTTCCAAGCCAACAACGAAGCCCTCGCCGCCGCCGCCCTAAATGGGTCGCAAATGCTGCCTGCCAAAGGGATTATCGCTTTTAAGTCGGTTGGTTTGCACGTGGCATCCGACGCCTTGGCGATCGGCAACCTCGCCGGACCGAACCCGCAAGGCGGAGCTGTCGTCATCTGCGGCGACGATCCCTGGTGCGACAGCACTCAGGTCCCCGCCGACTCACGTTTCCTGCTCGAACACCTGCGTATGCCCGTTGTCGAACCGGGCACCATGCAGGAGATGAAGGACTGGATCCGGCTGTCGTTTGAACTGAGCCAGCGCGCCTCGCTCTATGTCGGCTACGTCGTCACCACGACCCTCGCCGACGGCGGCGGGACCGTCACCTGCGCGCCCAACCACTATCCGACGATTAACACCAACGACCGACTCACGCTCGAAACCGCGTCGGTTGATCTGACACGCGTCCTGCTCCCCCCGCGCACCTGGCAACGCGAACTGGAAATGCCCGGCAGGATGAAAATAGCCTGTGAAGTGGCGCGGGAGCTCGGAATAAATCGGATCTACCCGAGCGGGCAGTCTTCTGATCCTACTGCCCACTGCCCACCGCCTACTGCCCACTCTCCGCTAGGATTCATAACCACTGGCATGGGCAAGCTTTATCTCGATCAGGTGCTGGCCGATACGGGGCTGAGCGGGCAGTTTCCGGTCCTAAACTACGGCATGCCCTACCCGGCCGATGTGGAGTTGCTGCGCGAGTTTGCCCGGTCCTGCCGCACGATGATCATCATCGAAGAACGCCGATCGTTCCTAGAGAAAAATCTCCGCGATGAGCTATTCAAAACCGTCTCGGCCGAGGAAGCCAGCGATATTTCTGCACGCCTGTTTGGCAAGACTTTCCCCGGCAACGCCCCGGGCATCCCCGAAACCCGCGGGCTTAACCCCTCGCTGCTGGCGCAGATCATCCTGCCGCTCATTCAGCGGACCGAAGAAATCCCGGCGCATCTGCGCAACGGCAATATCAGCACGGTTCTGGACCTGATTAAATCGACCGGCAAGCGAAAGCTGGAAGTCATCGGTGCCGCACCCGTTTCGGATGATTCAGACCGCCCGATCGTTCGACCGCCCACCTTCTGCCCCGGTTGCCCGCACCGCGATTCGTCGGCGGCGCTACTCGAACTGCGCCAGAACCTGGCAGACCCGGTCTACATGAAACGCTGGCACAAGCGCGGCCCGGTCGATCTGGTCGCGCACGGCGATACCGGCTGCTACACCATGCTGATGTTCACCCCCACCGAACAGCTCATGCACAACTATTCGGGCATGGGCCTCGGCGGCGGGACGGGGTCGGGCATCGACGCCTTCATCAAGAACAAACAGATCGTCTTCATGGGCGACGGCACGTTCTTCCACTCCGGTGCGGTCGCGATCAGCCACGCGATCAAGAGTAGTCAGGACATCACCTTTATCATCCTCGAAAACGGCACGACCGCGATGACCGGTCACCAGGAACATCCCGGCACGGAAAAAGACGTACTGGGCAACCAGACGCCGATCCAGCGGATTGAGCCGATCGTCCGAGCCATGAAAGCCGACCATCCGGATCATCCGCTGATTGTCGTCCGCATGAACCCCGCCGAGCGGGATAAGTATTACAAGGCACTGGAAAAAACGATCCTCAAGGATGGCGTCAAAGTCATCATCGCCGACAAAGAGTGCGGGATCACCTATTACCGGCGTGAAGGCCGCAAGGAACGCGACGAGATCAAGAAGCTCGGCTTCCTGCCGACCAAAACGCACATGAACGTCACGCACGAGGTGTGCGAACACTGCCTGCAATGCACGAAGCAGACCGCCTGCCCCGGACTGACGATCATCGACACCGATTACGGCAAGAAGGTCGATACCGACCTCACATGGTGCGTCAACGACGGGGCCTGCGAGCGCGTGAGTGCCAGCAACGACTACGGCACGCATGTCAAACCGTGTCCCAGCTTTGAGCAGGTGACGGTCGTTCGCAAAAAGCGAAAGCGTTACCTGCTGCCGCACATGGATCTGGCGAAACTGCCCGACCCTGAGGTTGTGAGCGATCTATCACAAGACGGATCGGCCTGGCGGGCGCACCTGAGCGGCGTGGGCGGGATGGGCATCGGACTGGTGAGCGCGATTCTGGTCCGGGCCGGTCACAACGAAGGCCTGGATGTCGCGTTTTGTGATAAAAAAGGCCTGGCGATCCGTAACGGCGGGGTTTTTGCGCAAGTGACCTTCGCCAAGCGCGGGGCGCTTAGCGATGCCGTTCGCGGTGCAGGTTTGATCCCCTATGGCAAGGCCGACTGTCTGATCGGAATCGACATCCTCGAAGCCGCCCGTGCCGTCGATCCGCGCGAGCCTTTCCGCGTCGCATCGCCTGATCGCACCGGTGCGGTCCTGAACACCCACAAACAGGTCACGACAACCATCCTGATCGGTAAAACGGATTTTGACACGCGCAAGCTGCAATCGCAGATCGCCGAGCATTGCGTGCCGGAAAACGTTTTCGCACGCAATCTGTCCGAATTGTGCGAACAGCGCCTCGGCAGCAAGCAGTTCGTCAACATCATGATGCTGGGTGTGGCGTGGCAGATGGGGTTGATCCCGGTGTCGTTCGGGTCGATCGCATGGGCGATCAAGGACACGGTCAAACGCGGGCATCGACAGAACATCAAAGCCTTCAACATTGGCCGCAAGATCGCGCTCGAGCCCCGCACGCTCCCGGCGAGGCCCGAACCGCGCACCTGGCAGCAATTGCTCACACAAAAGAGCAAGATTCTGCGAAAGACCGTGTCGCGCGGCGCGTATCTGGCCAAGAAACTTGAGCAGCTTTGTCACATCGCCACCAGTCAGATGCCGCAACTGAGCGAACAGGCGAAGTTTGATCTGTGCCTGCGTCTGTATGATCTGATCCAATACGAAAGCCCGGCCTACGCCAAGCGCTATGCCGATCTGGTGCGAACCGTCTATCGCCGCGACTGTGCCGACCAGAAATTCGCCGCCACCGACGCGACGATCTTCAATCTCTCCAAACTGATGCTCATCAAGGACGAGCCATACGTCGCCTACCTGCTGACCCGGCACGAGAAAAAGGTCCGCGACATGCAGAAGTTTGGCGTCGACGAAGCCAACGGCGACAGACTCGTCTATCGACACCACACCAGCCCCGAGTTCCCGATCGGCCCGTACCGGTTGCGGCTGAAAATCACGACCACCGACTGGATGCTCAACATCATGAAGCGCATGAAAGCGCTGCGGAAACTGCCCGGCTGGCACAGGCGCGAGGTCGAGTTCCGTGAGTGGTATGTCGGCCTTCTGTCGCGTGTGCAACTGGATACGCAGGACAACTACCAGCGGGCGTTGCGCGTGCTGCGATGCGCTGAAGAGGTCAAAGGGTATCGCGAAATTCGCTATCCGACGATGGATGCCGCACGGGCGATGGTCGAGCACGAACTGGAAGCCAAGCCCAAGCTTGAGGTATCGATCAACCACGATCTGGTGGAGACGATGGCGTCGCGAACCAGTTACGAAGACGCTCGATAAACCAAGCCGATCAATCGGCGTACCAGCAGGCGGCGGTGTGGGTTGGGCTGCCCACGACGGGTTGCAGCGACGGACACTCATTGACGCACTTTTGCATCACCCGCAGCCGAATCCCAGCGCTGGTGATCTCGGTCGTGTCGGTGGCGGATGATTCGCCGGCCAGTTTGCGCGTCAGCGGACAACGCGGATGAAAATGACACCCGGTTGGCGGATTGCTGGGGCTCGGCACCTCGCCGGGCAGGACGATCCGCTTGCGCTTCGGACGCGGATCGGGTTCGGGTACGGCACTCAGCAGCGAGACCGTGTACGGGTGTTTGGGGTTGCGATACAGCTCTTCAGAATCGGCAAACTCCACGATTCGGCCCAGATACATCACCGCCACATCGTCCGAAAAATGCTCCACCACCGCCAGATTGTGAGCAATGAACAAGTACGCGATCCCCCGCTCCTCCTGCAGGTCGGCCAGCAGATTCAGCACCTGCGACTGGATCGACACGTCCAGCGCACTGACCGGCTCATCACACACAATAAACTCCGGCGACAGCGACAGCGCCCGCGCGATACCGATGCGTTGTCGCTGGCCGCCGGAAAACTCATGCGGATAGCGAAGTGCATCGTGCGGGTGCAGCCCGACGCGTTGCAGCAGCGATGCGACCAGATCATCCCGATCGCGCCCCTTGGCGATGCCGTGGACCTGAATGGGCTCGCCGATGATGTTTCCGACGGTCATGCGCGGGTTCAGGCTGCTGACCGGGTCTTGAAAAATGATCTGCATGTGCCGGCGAAGCTGGCGCAGCTCGTTGCCGTGATAGGAAAAGAAATCGCGACCCTTATAGACCACCTGCCCCGACGTGTGCGGCACCAGCCGAAGGATCGAACGCCCCACCGTCGTTTTGCCACAGCCACTTTCCCCGACCAATCCGACCGTACGTTTGGGACGAATCGAAAAACTCACCCCATCGACGGCCTTCACATGCCCAACCACGCGGGAAAAAAGTCCCTTGCGAATCTCAAAATGCGTCCGCAAGTCGCGAACTTCAAGTAGCACATTGTCGCTCATGTCGTCACCTCCTGCGTGCTGTCGATCTGTGCCGAACGGCGTGAATTGAGGATCGGCAAGGTGACCTTGGCGTCGGCATAGCCGGGAGCGTGGTGACATCTGGCCCATTGCCCGGCGGCGATCTCTCGTAAATCGGGTTCCACCTGGGCACAGGTCAGATCCCCTTTCATCGCCGGGCAACGTGGGTGAAACTTGCAGCCGCTGGGGAAGCGTGCCGGGCTGGGAACCGTGCCGGGGATGGTTTCCAGTCGCTGCACATCGGCACCGAGCTTGGGTACGCTTCGCAACAGCCCCTGCGTATACGGATGCTGCGGCGAGTCATACAGCGTATCGACCGGCGCGACCTCGGATATGCGGCTGGCGTACATCACCGCGACCGCGTCGGCGTTCTCCGCGACCACACCCAGATCGTGCGTGATCAGCAGCATCGCCATCCCCGTGTCGTGTTGCAGTTTACACAGGAGATCAAGAATTTGTGCCTGAATGGTGACATCCAACGCCGTCGTCGGTTCGTCGGCGATCAGCAATTTGGGCTGACACGACAACGCCATCGCGATCATGATGCGTTGGCGCATCCCGCCCGACATCTGGTGCGGGTATTCGCGAAGGCGTCGGAACGGGTCATTGATGCCGACGTCGCCGAGTG
>JBGSMH010000481.1:0-3509 GCA_041740275.1 Phycisphaerae bacterium | reverse complement strand
AAAGCCGATCAACCCTGGAGAACCCCATGCCCCGCAAAAAATGCTTGACAGGCAACACAGCCGCTGTCCCGCTTTAGAGCTCGCAAATCTATCGGTCCACGGTGCTTCATATTTAGGGGTGAGTTGGCTGCGTTTCAGGGTGAGGTTGTAGAGCACCTCGCCGGAATCCTCGATGAGCCGGAAGGTGACCTCTGGGTCCGTCGCGCCCGGGTTGATCTCAAACTCACCGCAAGCGTGCTTCTTGTCGAACCCGAAGAGTTGGTGGTCCTTCCAGGCCGGGTCTGACACCTCCGGGCCGAAGCGACCTCCGAGACTGGCCGGCTCAAACTCATAAAAAGTGTAACCGGAGGGTCGGGAGATACGGAACCCGCGGGCTCCGTGGCGATCACCGGAAATCAGCAGCACTCCCGGAATGCGGTGCTTCTCGATGAACTGGAAAATCCGTTCCCGGCCCGCGGGGTCGTATGCGCCCCAGGAGTCCTTACCCTTGGAAACGTAGTCGCTCCACATCGTGCCGGAGGAAACGATGACAAACGGACCTTGGCAGTCCAGGAGCTGCTTTTCCAGCCATTTCATCTGGTCTTCGCCCAGGAAGGAGCCCTTCTTGCCGCTCCGGAAATAACGCGTGTCGAGCATAATGACATCGCAGGGGCCGATCCGCGTGCGGAAGTAGATGCCCTCATCCTTGGCCCCGTAACCGGGGTTGACCCAGGAAGTGCGGAAGACCTCCCGGACGCCCCTGCGGTCGGCGTCCGTATAGCCTTCCGGAATGCCGGCGAGGTCGTCGCCGAAGTAGTCATGGTCGTCCCATGCGGCAAAGACCGGGACGGCGGCGACAAGGTTGCGCCATGCCGCGAAGCTGTCGCGCTGGAAGTAGTCGGCGCGATGCATCCCGAGATGGTTGTAGCGGTCTTGCACACCAATGTCGCCATACAGCAGCAGGGCCGCGGGTTGGCGGCTGCGGATCAACTCCGCCTGCTTGGTGTTGCCCAGCCCCCAGCGATGCGGGCAGGTGCCAAAGGCGATACGGGTCTTGGATGACGGCGCGTCCGAGGGTGTCACGATGGCGGCGTGCTTGGGCATGTCGATCGGCTGACCGTCTACGAGCACGGTGTAGGAATTGCTGCTACCGGGCTTGAGACCGGTGACCGACACCACTGCTGCAAGGTCAGATTCGGCGGTACTGGAGACGGGTCCAAACGCCTTGGCAATGCCGTCAACCCGCACCTCAACCTGGGCTGGACGTGCCGTCCGCACCCAGACTTTCGCTCCCTCGGTAGTCACACACCCCAGCATCGGGCCGCCGAGATGCGTGAGGCGATTCTTCTCGCACAGTTGCCGGAACACGGGATCCTGAACCAGATCCGCATAGGTGGCCGTCCGCTTGGCATTAAGCACGCTGCGGGCGGCAGTGTAGAGTTCCTGAACCGCCGCGGGCTGTTTATCCAGTTGGTTCAGCACTTTAAGGTCCGTGGCCAGGTCAGGCGTCTTCCCTTCGCCCTTCGCCGGCTTGGCCGTCGGTGCCGCCTCGTCCGCGCCTACCGCGGTCGCACCGACACCCAGCACTAACGCTAGAACCACTGATAGGGTAGTCAAACACTTCATAGGAAGCCTCCGTTTCATGGCGGATCGTCGCTGGCCGATCCTTAGCGATTGTATCAAACCGTGTCGCGATGTGCTTGCTGCTGAAATATCGGGTAGCTGTTTACGTTCCCGCCATTCAGTTTGGCGGGTGTCGGTCAGCCGGGCGATATTGCCGGCGGTAAGCATTACCCTGGCGAGGATCGATCCGCATGGCTTCGCTCCAATCCGGGTATCTCCGCACTGAAAACGCTACTGTAACCTCGCGACCAGAAAATTAGCAGACACCCTTCGCTGCTGAAGTCGCCACGAATTGACACATATGCTGTCGATGCCGACACTACTGGGCTCGCCCTGTTGCGGGGCGGATTATTGGAACTACCTTGGAGATCACATGGAACGCACGCTCATCATTCTGAAGCCCGATTCGGTTCAACGCGGACTTGTCGGCGAAATCGTCACCCGTTTTGAGAAAAAGGGCCTGCAACTGGCCGGAATGAAGTTGATGGTCATCCCCAAACCGACCGCCGAGACGCACTACGCGCCGCACAAGGAAAAGCCGTTCTATGCCGGTCTGGTGCGGTTCATGACCAGCGGGCCGGTGGTGGTGCTGGCGATTCAGGGAGTGAACGCGATCACGATCGCGCGGAATCTGATGGGAGCGACGTTCGGCTCCAAGGCCGCCCCGGGCACCATCCGCGGCGACTATGGCGTGTCCAATGCCTACAACCTGATCCACGGATCCGACTCCCCCGAGGCGGCCGAGAAGGAACTTGGCCTGTTCTTCAAGAAGGAAGACCTGCTCGACTGGACACCGACGATCCAGGACTGGGTGTATGACATGACGGGCGCGAAGCCGGAATGAAGTGATCGCGGTTCGTGAATGATGCGAATCACGAAACCCAATGCCTTAATGAGGATCGGCGATCAACTCCAGGGTGCGATCTACGACCGACATCGGGCTGCTCCAGACCAATAGGAACAGTGCCTCGCGCGCCAGGCGTTGGGCGGGGTGGTCGAGCTTCAGGGCCGATCCCTTGTAAAGCGTGACCGCCGACTGCGCGGCACGGCTGGCGAGGTTGCTGCATTCGCTGCGAATCAACGGTCCCGATTGCAGATCTCGCCCGCCCGCCAGTCGGGCGTTGGCGTCATGGACCGTGCTTCGCAACTCGCGAAACTGTTGACTGAGCAAATCATGCGAGTTGGCGGCGCTGGCGATGTCGATCTGTTTGATCAATTGAAGCGATGCCCGGATGATTCCGAATGCGGCAAAGGCCTGTGAAATCGCGACGTTACGAGATCGACCGACCAGCACCGCTTCGCTGGGACCGCTAAGGATCAGATCAGGACCGATCCGCACCGCCGCACAGCGAACCGGGCTGGTCGGCGCGGCAGCGAGCGTTGCGAGTTTCAGTGGCGGCAGCACCGTGACGCCCGGCAAATCGACCGGCAGGACAAACAGCAACTGCTGCCCATCCAGCGTTTTGGCGACCGCGACGATAAAGTCGGACTTGCACGCACCCGTGGCCCACGGGATTGTCCCGTTGACCAAAAAACCATCCCCATCCCACTCAGCGGTCAGCGTGCCGGATTGATGGGACGTGGTCAGGTGAGAGATGCCGATGGTCGACCAGACTTTGTTTTGGACAAGTTGGGGGAGGAGTCGGTCGCGGAGGGGCTCGTTCGAGGAGGATTCGATAAACTCCGCCGCCGCGTCGCGCTGGGAGAGAATCAGTGCGGTGGCCAGCGAGGCACTGGCGATCAGTTCGTAGTGGTCGTGCAGGGTGGGACCGTCCAGATCGTCCCCGCCCCAGGCTTTTCCGATCGCCCAGCGCATCGCACCAATGGACGCCAGATCGTCCAGATCCGCCTGTGGCCATTGCGATCCGATATCATGCGTCGCCGCCCGATCGGCGATGCGATCCAGG
>JBGSMH010000480.1:0-5899 GCA_041740275.1 Phycisphaerae bacterium | reverse complement strand
CCGGTGCGGGCGGGGGTGAACTCAAAGGTGACCTCCTGTCCGCCGGGCGAGGGTTCCAGGACCAGTTTGTTCTGAATGGGTGAGCCGGTGGGGCGCCCCTGCTCGTCTACTTCAGAGAAGTTGACATCGACCACGCGGCCGCCGAGCGAGGCGGATTTGATCGTGGCTTTGATCGTCGCGGCAGAGCGGACCGTCCATTCATCCCCCGGTTCGACGCGATCGACCGCAACATTCACCAGTGCCGAAGGCTGAGCGGATTCGGAACCTACCAGCACCGTATGCACCGGCCGCCTCGACGCCCGGATCGCGGCGACGACATCGGCAGAGGCGTTGTCGATCCCGTCCGAAAACAGCACGATCTCCGCGTCGTCCCGCTTGATGGTCGCCAGCGCCTTGGCGACGGCTGAGACGATATCGGTCGACTGTCCGTCCGGCGAAATCGCCGCCAATTGCTGCGGGCGGGTGATCGACTGATCGCTTGATGCAGAAAAGACCAGAATCTGCGGCTTAAACCGTTCCGTCATCGCTTTCCACGGACCATTGAGCGCCTGCGACACCGACTGCATGCGCGTCGGCCCGTTCTGCACATCGGGGACCGACATCGATCCCGACGCATCGACGATCAACATCAGTGGCCGATCGGGGTCTTTGCGGGTCGTGAAACGAAGGACCGGTTCAAACAACATCGGCACCGCCAGCACCAGCGCAACGGCCCGGAGCGACAGCAATATCGCGATCCGCCGGGAAGAGAGCTTGCTCCGCAATTCGATGTATTGCGAATAGGAGACGATCAGCAGCAGGAGCGTCGTCCACACCACGCCAATCACCGGCATGCGCAGTGTGGGCACGGATAGCAGTAGTGCGGTGATCCCGACCGGCACCCAGCACAATCCCGCCGACGCCCAGGAGCGTCGGGCACCGGTGAGGCGTCCGACGACCCAGTGAAAGATCAACACGCCCGCCGCCAGCAGGCAGACCCAGCACCAGAGGTCCCAGTCGGTTTGGCGATCAATGTCGAGGGCCCAGTGAGTCATGGTCTAGGGGTTCGGGATTAGGGCTTGGGGCTTGGTGGTCCGCGGTTCTTGTTGTGCTGCTTGTCTTTCTTGATCCTGCCTACTGCCCACTGCTAACTGTTCCTCAAGTTTCTCATCACCTGCGTCCGATAACAACACTATCCGTATGCGCTTCCTTGCAGTCCTGATCATCATACTCTTTTCTCTCCCCGCTGTGGCGGGGGTGGAGTTGAGTTCTGATCAGACGCGGGTGATCAAGGCGTTTGATTTTGAAGAGCGGGACTTGGGCAACGTGGAAGAAACGCCCATGGACTGGCTGAAAGTCGAAGGCCCGGGCATGCCGCATTATGTGAATGGCCGGCTCAGCAGCGATCGGGCGGCCACCGGAAAATACGCGTTTCGCTTCGATCTCAATGGTGGAAGCCTGCTTTACCGCTTTCCCAGCGGCAAAATCAAAGCCCACCCCTACGCCAACTATCGCGTCACCACCAAAGTCTTCGCCGATACCCTGCCCAACGCCCGCGCCCGCATTACCGCCTATTTCACCGATATCGACGGACGCATGATCAAAGATTCGGTGCGACATTCTGACGCATACGCGGGCGGGGATAAAGACTGGCGCACCCTCTCGATCGACCTCGAGGCCGACGAAAAGGCGGCGTCGATCGTGCTGGAGTTGGGCCTGCTCCAGCCATCGGTATGGAAAAGCAGCACGCTGGGCAATCAAACGCTTTTCGAGCAGGACATCCACGCGCGGGCCTACTTTGACGACCTGATCATCGCCCAGGTCCCGCGCACGCGGCTCACCTGCGATCGGCCGGGAAACGTCTTTAAGCGGTCTGACCCGATTGCGCTACGCGTGCGAATCAGCGATCGGCTGACCGATGACCTGGCCGCCCGGCTGATCGTTCGCGACGCGACCGGAAACGTCGTTCATCAGTACAACGGTGCGATCAGCCTGCTCCCCGAGGCCGACGACACCCACCCGCACGCGCCAAAACTCGGTTCGATCGTCCTGCCCGATCTGCCCTCCGGCTGGTACCGCGCCTCGCTGCAACTGATCAGCTCCGGCGTGGTGGTCGGGGATGAATCGCTCGATCTGGTCCGCCTGGCAGATGACGGGCTGCGGATCGAGCCGGATCGTCGTATCGGCGTGATCGCGACCCACCTGCCCATGGCCGGGTGGAGCGAATTGCCCACGCTGCTGCCCTATCTGGGCGCGGCGCGGGTGAAATTGTCCGTTTGGGACGCCAGCAGCGATGTCGAAGCGCAACAGCTTAAATTCGCGCTTTTGCTTGATAAATTGCGGGAATTGCAGATCACACCGACCGCCTGCCTCGCCGCCCCGGCGCCGAAGGTGGCGAGCCTGATCGGGGGAGCGACCTGGCCTCACATTCTCAAAGCCCCGCCCGATGCGTGGCAGCCGCAACTGGCGTATCTGGTCTCGCGCTATTCGGGCTATCTGGATCGCTGGCAGTTCGGACTCGATGAGCAGGCCACCGATTTCGTCACTCAACCGCTCATGCGCCAGTCGTATGATGCGGTCCGCAAAGAGTTTGATCGGCTGATCGATCGACCGGACCTGGCGATGCCCTGGCCGGCGTTTTTTGAGGCCGACGGCTCGCTCCCGCCCACCGTCGCGCTCTCGGTGCCCAGCGAAGTATTGCCCGAGCAGATCCCGCTCTATGTCGCCGACCTGCGCGCCCGGGCGGCTCAGCAGCTTTCGCTGAGTCTACAACTATTGCCCGAAGGCCGTTACTCTCGCGACGCACGCCTGCGCGATTATGTCCAGCGCATCGCCTACTCGATCAGCGCCGGCGCAGACCGCATCGATCTGCCGCTGCCTTTTACCGTCACCGGGTCCGGCGATCAGACCGTCAAACAGCCCAGTGAACTGCTGCTCATCCAACGCACCGTTTTACAGACCCTCGCCAACGCCGAATTCAAAGGCCGAGTGCCCGTCAACGAAAACGTCGAAGCCTTCCTCTTCGATCGCCAAGGCGAAGGCGTCATGCTGCTCTGGAGCAAGGCCGGCGTCGATGCACGACAAAACCGAACCGTTCAGATCGTCCTGGGCAAATCACCCCGACGCGTCGATCTGTGGGGCAATGTTTCGCCCGTGCTTCAACCCACCAATGCCAGCGGCGTGATCGATGTCGAAGTCGGCGCGATGCCGGTTTTTCTGGTGGGGATCGATGCCCAACTGGCGCAACTGCGGAGCAGTTTTTCGTTTGATAATCCGCTGATTGAATCGAGCTTCAAGCCACACGTTCGCCGCCTTCGATTCACCAATCCCTACCCGACGACTCTGGCCGGGCGCATCCGCCTCAGCGGTCCTGCGGGCTGGAACGTCGTGGCGCAAACCCCCGGCTTTTCTCTGGCGCCTGGCGAAACCTACGACGCCGCCGTCTCGATCGAGTTCCCTTACAGCAGCTTCGCGGGCATCAAGACGATCAATTGTGACATCGAGCTTCAGTCCGGCGACACGCGAAATCTCAAAGTCCCCGTCACGCTCAAGCTTGGCCTGGGCGATGTCGGGCTTAGCACCATCGCTTTGCGTGACGGCAACGACATCATCGTGCAACAGGTCATCACCAACTATTCGACGAAGGCTTTGGATTACACCGCCTTTGCCCTCGTGCCCCTGCAGGCCCGCCAGGAGCGCCTGGTCACCGCCCTCAAGCCCGGCCAGACCACCATCAAAAAATACCGCTTCACCAACGTCACTTTCGATCCCACCAAACCCATGATCGTCCGCTCCGGCGTCAAAGAACTCGAAGGCACCCGGGTGCTGAACGATGAAGTGACGGTTCAGTAGTTCACCGCGGAGAATCGGAGGCATTGAGAAATTGCGATTTTGGATTGCCGATTTTCGATCGCAATTCGGCAATCCAAACTCGCAAATCTTTTCACTTGTTGCATTTGTTGCATCCGTTTTGACCCATACGAAAAACGTAACTGCTGGCCACCGCTTGAGTTGTGGATTTTGGCACGCAAAAATGTTGCGCGCCAGCGTGCAACTGTTGCAACTCCTACCTTTCCGGCAGGAGAATGCGAGGAAACCGCAGATGACCGCCGATGAACGCGGATCGGATTCCGAATTTCTGCCTGCCGTGTAGCCGCCAGCTTGCTGGCGTTTGGTCGCGCAAAAAAAAGTTGACCTTTCGAAAAAAACCGGTCGTAACCCATTGCAAAAAAGTGACTTGCGTGCGTCTTTGGAAGTGCCGCTTGGTGCTGCAAATTACCCATCTTAACGCCTCGATTTCCCCTCTACTGTCATCCTGAACCTGAACCCAAACCCGAAAAACACCTTCCCTCCACACTTCCACCCCTGTTGCGCGCCAGAACAGTTCCGGCGCGCAACGCGCACTCAAAATTGCCCGAAAATCGACTCAATTTTTCTCCGATTCCCGTTTTTGCCTGTTGCGCGTTTTGGGGTCGTTTAGCCGCGACACGAAGTGGAGCGCTTTTCGAGGTGAAATCGCCTTCCCAAAGTTTCGCGACACCCGCTCACACGCGACAAGCCCCCACGCATTCGTTAGAATCCCCGCACCAGCGGCCGGTTCAGTTGAACCAGGATTGATGCCCAGTGCGACCGCCGCTGACCGCCCAACGCTGGCCTCCCGGCGCACTTGGCATAGAGTCCTATTCGTTAGTCGGCAGAGGCGTTACCATATGCGAGTCCGAAACGCTAAGCTTCACGATGTCGTCGGCCGCCCGGCAAAACAGGCGGGGTTTACGATTGTCCCTGCGCAGGTTGAGTTAGACGGCATGATGTTCCAGCCGTCCTTTTGCTTGAATGAACTTGCCAGCGAGCGCATTCCGCCGGTATTGCGCGTGCCCATCGAACAACAATTTGACGTGGCGTGGGTGCGAGCGCGGCTTCCGGTCGTTTTTGGTCTGACGCCGGAACCCTCGGAAATAGAAAAGACATTTCTGAATCATGGATTTGTTGCAGTCCCCGAAGGTTCAGACGAAGGTGTTGCGTTCGAGTGCTCGGATTACTACGGGAAAACTTCGCTCACGTTCAGCGATGCAGAAGTTGACGAGTCGCTCAAGGCGCGCGCAGCAGATGCATTCTGGGCGTTGCTCTTGTCCGAGCCCGACGCGTTGGCGGACTTCACCGGTCGCAGTTACCACGACGGTGCAGGCGTCTGGTTGAATTACGGCTGTGTGAATGGCGAGCCATTCTGCGACGAATCAGACGACGAAGTGGACGAATGATGGCCATCCGGCTGGCGAGGGATAACCCGCCGACTATGAATCCCGCCCCGCGTCAAGCGGAAAGGCCTCGCGCGGGCGGTTTTCTGCACCGGTCTTTTCTTTCTTAAGACGCATTTCCGGATCGACGCGAAGTCGCGAATCATCGCGGGCGACAAACCCGAGGCCGGTCGATACAATCCCCCTACCAGCGGCCGGTTCAGTTCAGCCAGACTTGATGCTCAGTGCGACCGTCGCTGACCGTGCAACCCTGGCCTCACGGCGCACTCGGCATAAAGTCTTATTCGCTATGCAATGCTTAGATGTCCGTTCAATTGTGCCCAAACTGTGGTCGCCGCGGCATGACGTGGTCAATCGACGAGGAAGTAAGCCCACTGACTCAGTGGTACTGTTCGCTGTGTCGCTATAGCGCGGAAGAAGACGAGTCGCGCGAGTCAACGTGCCCGGCGTGCGGCACCGAGAAGTCGTATTTGTTACTCTCTGACTCGACTGGGCCGTTCTGGTTTTGCCTCACGTGCCAGTCGCGTTCACAGGCGACCGGCGTTGCATAGCCATTCGCTGCACTGGACCGGGGCCACGTAGTTTCGCAATATTGTAATTGTAGAGAATGGTGGGCTGAAGCCCACCCTACTTTTAATACGAGTGCCAGCGGCCATGATCTTCGG
>JBGSMH010000479.1:0-6045 GCA_041740275.1 Phycisphaerae bacterium | reverse complement strand
CAATGGCACCCACAAAGCGAACCGAGAGCGCGAGCTGGAGGAAATCGCAGAAATGGTGCCTCAGTTCAGATCGGAGGCTGCAACTCGCCTCCGTGAAGCTGGAATCGCTAGTAATCGCGTATCAGCTACGACGCGGTGAATGTGTTCCTGAGCCTTGTACACACCGCCCGTCAAGTCATGGGAGCCGGAAATAGCCGAAGTCGCCACGTAACGGTGGTGCCTAAGCTAGGTTCGGTGACTGGGACTAAGTCGTAACAAGGTAGCCGTAGGGGAACCTGCGGCTGGATCACCTCCTTTCTAAAGGATTATTTAGAACGCCTTACGGTGCAAACCGTAAGCGGCAAAAGTCAACACACTCTCGTCTCGGGTGCTGAATCCGAGAAATGAGCCGGGCAACCGGTTCAGATGGCTTCCGACTATTCTCTTGTCCAAGATCGAACTACAAGTTCATCAAAAGGACTCGAAAAAAAGCCCACTGGCAACAGTGGGCTTTTTTGCGTTTTGAAAAATCGTGAGTGGTTCGTGATTCGTGACGGCGTCGAACTTGCAGTCCCGAAGATCTCTCTCCAAACTCCAAACTACCGCCCACCGCCCACTTGCCAGGCTATCATCCCGACATGAGCAGCATTCTCCCCGGCATGTCGCCTGGCGGGCACTTCGAGCGAGAGCCGGATCGGCTTGAACATGTCGTTCGACATCCGGAATTGCGAAAAATTCTCGCCTTTGCGGGTTGGTCGATCGACGATCTGGTCAACAACCCGTTGGCCCGGAACGATGTTCGCCGCTGGTACAAGATCAGTCGATGGATGGATCGCCAGCTTGACATCGGGGACCTGGAGCGCCAGTGGAACCCGCTTCGCTGAAAAATTTCCCAAGTGACAAGAATCGAGTCGCAGGTCGTGCCCTTGCTTATCCCACACCATTCGACTCTCATTTTTCTAGATTTTCCGCACGCCCATGCCTTTTCCCGATCCGACTATTCTCCTCCTCTATGCGCTGGCCGGGCCGGGGGCGTGGTCTGTTTTGCTGTTCGCGATGCTTAAAGGTCGTGCCCGACTGAACTTGCGGGCCGACATGCCCGAAGCATTCAACAATCTCCCGCCCGTCTCGGTCGTCATTCCCTGTCGAAATGAGTCGACCAACATCCAAATCTGCTGCAAATCGATTCTGAATCAGGATTACCCCAATCTGGAACTGATCGTCGTCAATGATCGCAGCACAGACTCCACTGCCACAATTCTTGACCAGATCGCCCGATCCGATCCGCGACTGCGCGTCATCCATATCGCCCCCGAAGACCTGCCCGAGGGTTGGTTCGGCAAAAACTTCGCGATGGAGCGTGGTGCCGAGCTTTCACAGGCCGACTGGCTGGTCTTTACCGATTCGGACTGCCTGCTTTCCCCGGATGCGGTTCGGATCGGCATAGCGATCGGCGTCCATCGCAACTTCGATATGGTCAGTTTTGTCCCGAAATTTGTTTCGCGTGGATTTGCCGACCGGCTGATAACCCCGCTGGGCGGCCTCGTCACCGGCGCGATGTACGCGACGATGTTTGCCAACAATTCCCGCCTGCCCAAAATTGCCTTCGCCTGTGGGCAGTTCATGGCGATCCGTCGCACCGCCTACGACGCGGTCGGCGGCTGGGCGTCGGTTCGACAATACCCCTCGGACGATGTGGAGATCGCCAGACGACTGAAAATCACCGGTTTCAAACCGCGCATGGGCTGGGGCATGGATCTGGTTCAAGCCCACATGTACGACAGTTGGTCGACCGTCTGGCGTGGCTGGGGCCGCAACTTCATCATGGCCAGCCGAGGAAAGCCCGGTCGCATGATCGCGGCAATCGCTTTTCTTATTTTCTGCGTATTCTCGATCATTCCTGCCGCTTTCTGGGGGATTTACGCCTATGATCCGCGCTGGATCGCGCTGGTGGGCCTGCATGCGACAATCGTGACGCTCGCGATTTTTTCCAACTACCGCTGGGCCAAATCGGACGGGTGGTTAGCGCTCCTCTGGCCAATCAGTGCGGTGCTGATGCTGGCGATTTTTGCGCGATCGCTGTATCTGTGTCTGGTCGGTTCAATGGACTGGCGCGGCGTCCGATACTCGCTGCGAATGAAATAAACTCACAGCGATTCAATAGAAAGGCGAAAAGATGCAAAAGACCTTCACCCAACCCCTCAGCCCCACAATGGCGATGCACGGATCGTTGCCTCGCTTTGTGATCGATCACCCGCGCGGAAAAGGCGAAATTTTCGTCTCCGGCGCGCACGTTACCGAGTGGCAACCGGCCGGGCATGAGCCGGTCCTTTTTCTGAGTCCCAAATCGCTTTTTGCACCCGGAACCGCCATCCGAGGCGGCGTACCGATCTGCTTCCCGTGGTTCGGACCCCACTCCTCGGGCAACGCCGACATGCCGGCGCACGGCTTCGCCCGAACGCTCCCGTGGGTGCCGATGAATCATTCATCAGACGAACAGGGCGTACGCGTTCACATGCAACTGGCGAGTCAGCCGCCGCAAGGGGAGCGATCGGGCAATGAGTTTGTCGTCGATTATCATGTTCTGTTTGGTGACGTGTTGGAGATGAAAATGATCGTCACCAACACCGGCCAGAACCCGTTCGATTTCGAGAGCGCGTTGCACACTTACTTTCGCGTCAGCGACGTGCGGAATATCACCATCGCCGGGCTGAAGGACACGCAATATGTCAGCAAATCCGAAGGCATGGTCCGCAAGACCCAGGCCGAGGAACTGATTCGACTGGAAGGTGAGACGGACCGGGTTTATCTGAATACGGCATCGACCTGCACGATCGACGACCCGGGGATGAGTCGGCGGATTGTTGTGGAGAAACTCGGGTCGCAATCGACGGTGATTTGGAGCCCGTTTGAGCGACGTGCCGGTGAGCTCAAAGACCTAGGCAGTGAAAATTGGACGGGCTTTGTCTGCATCGAAACCGCAAACGTGGCCGAGAATCTGATCAAACTTGCGCCGGGGGCAAAGCATGAACTGGCCCAACTGGTACGTGTGGAGAAGGCATGAGCAATTCACAAAAAATCGCGATCATCACCGGCGGCGGTCGCGGGATCGGACGAGCGGCGGCCATCACGCTTGCATCATCCGGCTACACATGTGTCGCGGTAAGCCGCTCGCAATCCGAAGTGGATGAAACCGCCCGATTGGCCGGCAACGGTTCGGTCGGCATGGTCTGCGACGTCTGCCAGGCCGATCAGATCCAGCGCGTGGTGAGCGATACGATTGTCCGCTTTGGGCGGATCGACGCGCTGGTCAATTGCGCTGGCGCGGCTCCGATGCTGCCTTTTGAGCAGATCAGCCAAGCCGTCTGGGATGAGGTGATCGCGACCAATATGACCAGCGTTTTTATGTTCACTCAGGCGGTGTGGACGCCAATGCGACAGCAGGGGGGCGGGGTGATCGTGAGCGTTTCGTCCGAGGCATCGCGCGACCCGCTGATGGGTCTGTCGGCGTACGGGGCGGCCAAGGCGGGGGTGAATCTGTTGACCAAAGCCCTGGCCAAAGAAGGCGACGCACTGAACATCCGCCTTCACGCGATCGCCCCGACTGGGGTTGAAACTGCAATGTTGCGCAAGATTGTCGATGAGAAGCTTTTGCCGACCGACCAGGTTTTACAGCCGCAGGATGTGGCAAATGCGATCCGCGCCTGCGTTTGCGGCGACATCGCCTATAGCAGTGGCGAGACTATTTTCATCCACCGCAGACCGTGAATCGCTAAATCCCGCGGCGATTCATGTTGGAGCGGGCGTCATCGCGGCGATCGAACAGGTGAACGCTAAGCAACCCGCCTGCAAACGCGACGCCGCCGACGATTTGCAGGGACATCGTCTGTAGCAGGCACGCTGCGGCGAAAACCGCCCAGCCAAACACCAGCAGGATCAGGGACAGTCGCCGCAATCGAAACGGGCGATCGCCGTCCAAATGCTCCACAACCGACGTTGATAACCAGCCACCGGCCCGACGACACAACATCCACATCGCGTTACTCCATTTTGCGCAAAAAGCACGAGGTGAATATATCTTCATCCCCGTTTCAAACAACACAATCTTTATGTCATTCGAGATTCATGGCATGCTGGTGGTCCATGGCACGAAGCCCGTCACAAAAGCGATTGCTCAAACGTCTGGTGGCGATCCCCGCGATCGCGATCATTTCTGCGTTTTTGGCGATGATTCTGGTGCGCGCTCCAGGGAGCGGGGACGTATCCGCGTCGGTTGATAACAGTTTTTACGATGCCGCGTACCGATTGCGCACGCCGGTGATATTGGACGATCCGGAGGTGGTTGTTCTGGCGATCGATCAGCGATCGTTGGAGCAGGTTGCCGAAGCGACGAACTTTAGTTGGCCTTGGCCGCGCGGGTACTGGGGGTTTGTGGCGCAAAAATTGGAGTCGATGGGCGCAAAGGTGGTGGCGCTGGATTTGTTGTTATCCGAGCGAAGTGCCTACGACGCCGATGACGACCAGTCGATGGCCGAGGAGTTGGACAAGCTAAAATCGGCGCGATTCGTCGGGGCGGTGATGGGCGAATCGGGGCAATTTGTCCCGCCGGTGAGTAATGCGGTGGCTTTGGGCGATGCGGGGATCAACGTCGAAGAGGAGCGGACGTATCAACGCTATCTGCCCGTGACCCGTCGCGGCGATAGTCTGGCGCTGTCGGCGATCAGGTCGGCGGGGCACACCAGTGTGATCGACGTGAATCAACCGTTTCGATTGCACTATTATGGCCCACATCGCACCGTCGATGGTGACGCACCGTTTCCGGTCTATTCGATCGGCCCGCTGATTACTGAGATCGCGTTTGATCGCTCGCCCACTCCGCTGCCGCCTGAGAAGCGATTCGACCCGGAGCGCGTGCGCGGCAAGATTGTCTTCATCGGGCCGCTGGCACCGGCGTTATCGGATATCAAACGCACGCCGGTTTCAGAGGCATATCCGGGTGTCGAGATTCACGCCACCGCCGCGCTGAATATGATCCGCAATCAGCAGGTGACGCCGGTTGCGCCCGCGTGGGTGACGATGCTGTCGCTGCTGGGGGCGCTGATCGTCTCAGGTGGGATCATCCTCAAGCGGGCGGCGTGGTTGAAGCTTGGATATGTCAGCATTGTAGTTATCGGCCTGCTCGCGATCAGTGCGGTCCTGATGCAGCGTGAAACGATCCGCTGGCTTCCGCCAGTCGAACCGTTGCTGGGGACACTGTTGGCGAGCGTGGGGGCGTTGGTTTGGGTTTTTCGGATCGAAGATGCGCGGGCGCGAGCGCTGTTGCGGGTGCTTAGTCAGTGCATTTCTCCCGATGTGGCGCGCGATCTGGACAGTGACCCCACGCCGCTCACCACCGGCGGGCAGCGGCGGGAGTTGTCAATCCTTTTCACTGATCTCAACGGCTTCACCTCCATGACCGAGCGACTTCGTGAAGGCATCGAGCCGGTACTCAATCTTTACCTGGCGGAGATGAGCGCACGGGTGCTGTCGCGCAACGGCACGATCGACAAATACATCGGCGACGCGATGATGCTCTTCTGGAACGCCCCCCTGCCGCAACCCGATCACGCGATTCTGGCATGCGAGACGGCTTTGGCGCTGGTGGCGCACGAAAAGCGGATCGCACCGGATTTGGCGAAATTGGGTGCCGACAAGATCTTTACCCGAATCGGCATCCACACCGGACCGGCGGTGGTGGGGTTCTTCGGATCAAAAGATCGGCTGACCTACACGGCGGTCGGCGATTCGGTCAATCTGGCGGCACGGCTTGAGCCGATCAACAAAGAGTACGGAACGCAGGTATTGGTTTCCAACGATACTGTCCAAGCCTGCGGCGAGGCGTTTTTGTTCCGGCCGGTCGGACGTCTACGCGTCTATGGCCGATCCGAACCGGCGGGCGTGTACGAATTGATGTCGCGCCTGGGTGATGCCACCGACGACCAACGCTGGCTGGCCGAGGCGTCCACGCGGGCGACGGGCGCGTATCTTGACAAGCGGTTTGAAGATTGTCTGGTAATATTGGATGAG
>JBGSMH010000478.1:0-6807 GCA_041740275.1 Phycisphaerae bacterium | reverse complement strand
GCTTTGCGGTTCACCGACCCATCCGGATGAAAAACCGCCTCACCCCACCAACCCAGCAGCGTCTGTTTCACATCCGACCTTTGATACGCGGCATGGACCAGTTTATCCGAATCGATCACCAACGCCCCCAACTCTGCAAACAACGACGCGATGAAGCTCTTGCCCGATCCGATCCCGCCAATGATCCCAATAATCGGCTTCCCCGCACTGGCCAGGGGGCGATTTGGGGCAGGGACGGAATCGGGCGTCGAAACGATCGGTTTCTGCATCATCCGCTTTCTACATCACCGACGCCCGCAAGCCAACGCTCAGCCAATTGCCCGACACATCCCGCAGCAACAGCCGATCCGTGCCGGGCGTGATCCCGCGTTGCCATTCGTACGGAATCTCATCTTCGATCAGCAGCTTCAGAAAATCATCAAAGTGCGGGATCGAGACCATCAAAGGCCTTAAATCCCGTTTCGGCGGGAGCGTTTGCATGATCTGCAAGCGAACCACCGCGTTTTCGGCCCGATACACCAGCGTCAGCCGATCGTCGGTCATCAGCCGTTCAAACCGCAAGAACTCGCCGAACAGACGATCCGTCTCGGTCTCGCCACCGGCAACGCACGGCAGGACAACATCCTCAATCACATCCACCCAAACCACCGGCACCTCCGGCAATCGCCGGCGCGGGTCGGTCGGTGGCTGAACCTGACTTGTCGCTTCTTCCAGTTCCATCGTTTCGCCCGATCTTTTCCCGAAGTCTAGCATAAGTAAATCAACCCCGTCGCGATGCAACAACGCACGATTTTTCACTTGTTGCATTTGTTGCATCGGCTTGGGTCAATATGAAAATCGTAACTCGTGGCCGCCGCGCGACTTGTCGATTTTGACCCATAAAAATGTTGCGCGCCAGCGTGCAACTGTTGCAACTCCTACCTTTCCGGCCGGAGATTAGTGCTTCCTTTCAGAGTGCCAATGACCGATCGCACCGCATGGAAACACGATAACGCATCCCCAAAACGCAGCGCGATTTACGACCGTCAACTATATCCCCGCAAACCACAAAAGTCGGCGGCAAAATCAGGCAAATCCGCCGATTTTCTCCAACCTCTGACACCACGCTGTCACCGCGCAGGCTGGTTCAGAGTTGGAAGCCCACGCGCTGCCACATCGGACGCAGATCGACGACCGTGCCGGCATCAAGTGCTTCGTCGATGCCCAAGCAGGCGATGGCGGAGCGGATGCCGGCGTCGAGACGACCAGCGGCGCAGCACCGTTCAACATCGAGTCGCGCAGGGCGTTGGCCATGACGCCTGTGAGTCGAGTGCCACATCAGATGAGTCCGATGCGAACGATTCGTGAGTTGGGCATACCCGAACTGATAGCAACTTCAGCCGAACATGCCAGTCGCCAGGCGTTCGCTGCGAAACGCGTTGAAGTCGCACAGAGAGCAATTCAAAACCGCCAAGTTGATCTCCGCGCTCTCGGCGACTCCGCGGCGATAAATCCTCAGAACTGCAAACCGGCGGATATGCTGCTAGAATGCCGCTTTGATTTTAATGCGGCACAACTATCCCATCCTCATCGACGTCTCCCAGCGACGCATCCTGATCGTCGGCGGAGGTCAGGTCGCGTCGCGCAAGGCGGCGGGGGTGATCGACGCTGGGGCGACACAGGTCGTTGCCGTCGCACCCACCTTTACCAGCGATTTCCCTGAGGCGGTTCAAAAGGTCAAACGCGGGTACGACGTGGCGATGCTCGACGGCATCGATCTGGTCTTTGTCGCCACCGACCGGGCGGATGTGAACGATCGGGTCGTGCGCGACGCACAGGCGCGGCAGGTGCTGGTCAACCGGGCTGATGCCGATGATGAAAACCCCGGCAGCTTTGTCACCCCGGCCAAACTCGTCGATGGCAACATCACGATCACCGTCTCCGCGTCCGCCGCCGCACTGGCTAGTCGCGTGCGAGATGCGATCAAGGATCGGCTGGACCCGCGCTGGTCGCTCATGGCCAATGCGATGCAGGAAATGCGTCCCTGGGTGAAAACGCATCTACACCTTGATCAACCCCAGCGGGCGGAGATCTTCCGAACGCTGGCGCAGGACGATGCGATGGACGTTCTGCAGGTCGGCGGCGTGGAGGCACTTCGTGACTGGCTGACCGAGCGACACCCCGAGCTACGCAATGGCTGAACCCACCACCGGACAACTCATTCTCGCACTGCTGGCCGCCGGGTGTTTCCTGGCAAGCGTCGGGATGTCGATGCTCCGTCAGCCGCGACGATCCATCGTCTTCTCCCTCACGATCATCGGGCTTTCGATGAGCCTGACGGCGCTGATCTGGCACGCCTGGCAACGCCAAAGCTGGTTGCCGCTGGATGATAATTTTGATGCGATCCTGTGGCTGGCAAATCTGACGGCACTGGGGAGTTTGTATCTCCAGACGCGAAAAACGATCGGCCGAGTCGATTGGGTGCTTTCGCCGATCGTCGCGTTGCTCCTGATCGCGGCGGCGGTGTTTGGCAAGACCATGCCGCACGAATACACCCACAGCCTCTGGGCCAGCACGCACCGCGCCGCAGTCTTTACCGGCCCGATCGCGATGGCGTTGGCGGCGGCGTGCGGGGTGATGTACTTGATCCTCAGTGCCCGATTGCGCAACAAACATTCCCCGGTCGATGCCCGCTTTGGCAGTCTGGAAAAGCTCGAACACCTCACCTACACCGCAGTCAGCATCGGCTTTGCACTCTTGACGGTCGGCCTGGTAACGGGCGTTGTCAAAGCAATGGAAACAGAAACGAGTCTCGGAAAAAACTGGTTCTTACAGCCCAAGGTGGTTCTATCGACGGCGGCGTATGTTCTTTATGCATTGGTGTTGCACAGCCCGATCAACCCCAGTTTCCGAGGCCGCCGAACCGCAGTGTTGAGCATCGCGGGTTTTGTCCTGCTCCTGGGCACGATCGTTGTCGTTCAATTGGTCAGATAGTCCCCCGTTTCCGATTTTTGTAATGCAACGTCTTCTGCTCATCGGTCTCAACCACACCACCGCGCCGCTGGACGTGCGCGAAAAGCTGGCATTCGGACCAAGCCGACTCGAGCAGGCGATCACCCAACTTCGCCATCAGTTCGATGGCTGTGAGGCGGTCATCCTCAGCACCTGCAACCGCGTCGAGCTGTATCTGTGTGCGGCAGAGGCGATCGACCGCGATCGCGTGATCGCGTTTCTGAAGTCGTTTCATTCGCTTCCCGACGAACGCTTCACGTCACACCTGTATGAGATGCGCGGCCGATCGGTCATCGAACACCTTTTTGCTGTTACCAGCAGTCTGGATTCGATGGTGCTGGGCGAGACGCAAATTTTGGGTCAGGTGCGGTCGGCATACGAAGCCGCGCGCGATATCGGCGCCGCCGGGCCGCTGATGCACCCGCTGTTTCAGCGGGCGGTGGGCGTGGGCAAGGAAGTGCTGTCACAAACCCAGATCGGTCAAGGCCGCGTCAGTGTCGCCAGTGTCGCGGTCGATTACGCCAGTCGCATCTTTGATACGTTTGCAGACAAGACCGTGCTATGCATGGGGACCGGCAAGATGTCGCAATTGGTTTTGCGGCAGTTCGTCGGACTCAAGCCCAAACACCTGATTGTCGCGTCGCGTCGGCTGGAACGGGCGCGCGAAGTCGCCCAACAGTTCGGCGGAGAGGCGGTGTCGTCGGTCGATCTGGATCCGCTGCTGGTACAGGCCGACATCGTGGTGTCATCCACCGGACATCCCGAGCCGCTGATCACCCGAAAACGCTTCGAGCCCCTGCTGCGTCCGCGTCGGTATCGGCCAATCTTCATGATCGACATCGCCGTCCCGCGCGACATCGATCCAACGGTCGGTGATCTGGAAGGCGTGTATCTTTACAACCTCGACGATTTGCAGGAAGTGGTGACGCGCACCATCGATTCGCGCGGGTCGGCGGTTGAAACCGCACGGGCGATCATCAACCGGCACGTCGACACGTTCCTCGCCTGGCACCGCCAGCGCGAGATCGGGCCGATCATTGATGCGCTTTACAAGCGATCGAACCAGATCGCCCGAGCCGAACTGGAACGCACCTGCGGCAAATTGCAGCCCGATGCGCAGCAGCAGGCGCATCTGGAAGAATTGGTCCACCGGATCGTCCAAAAGATGCTTCACGACCCGGTCAGTCAGCTTCGCGCGCCCGAGCCGCACGAGAGCGGGCAGGCGTATGTTCACGCGATCGAGAAACTCTTCAAACTGGAGACGCCGCGTGACCCGGACGATCAGTGACACGCCCAACCCCGCCTCGACATGGTGGCACTTCCCCGCCATCAGCGCGATCGCGGCGATGATCGTCATTTTCGTCCTGACCGACATGTTTTTCGTCGATGTGATGATCGGCCTGGTGATCGACGGGGCAATCTTGCTTGCCTATCTGCTATCGGCCTGCGGTTGGGGGTGGTGGATCGTCGGCAAAGCGCCGGTCCGTGCCGTAACCGCGACCGCGATCGGGCTGGGGATCATGGGCTTGTTGACCCTGGGGCTGGGATTGGCTGGGTTTTACAGCTTTTACAGTGCGATCGGGATCATCGTCGTCGGAGCTGTGTTCGCACTTCCGATCCTCCGCGATTGGACGAAGGCCTCACGTGTGGAATCGGGCGCAAGAGCCTGGTTGATCCCGTTCTCGATCCTGTTGGCGGTGTCGCTGGTGGCGGCGTCGATCTGTCCGGGATTTCTGTGGAATCCGCTCGATCCGCACCCCTACGACGCGCTCAGCTATCACCTGCAAGTCCCCCGCGAATGGTTTGACGCCGGGCAGATCATCCCGCTGAAGCACAACGCGTTTAGCTTCTTCCCGATGGGGATGGAGATGCATTACTTAGCCGCGATGACGCTAAAAGGCTCGCCGTGGGCAGGGATGTACCTGTGTCAGATGATGACCTTAGCGCATGGCGTGCTGACGACCGTTGCGGTGGGGCAGATCGCGATCGCATTGGGCGCGTCGTCGATGCGGGCGTGGAGCGGTGCGTTGATGGTCGCGACTGTGCCGTGGGTGTTTCAGTTGTCGACCGTGGCGTACGTCGAGACCGGCGTGATGCTCTATACCACGCTGGCGGTCGGATGGTTGTGCTTTGCGATGCAAGTGCCGCGTGGGAAAAGCTTTATAATCGTCGGCCTGCTGGCCGGGCTGGCGTGCGGGATGAAATACACCGCGTTCCCGATGACCGGCGTATTGATCCTGTTGATCGTCGGCGTTCATCAAACAATCAAAGGCCGATTCCCCAATGCGGTGCTCGTCGGGTGCGTAATTTTGCTGACCACCAGCCCGTGGCTGTTTCGCAACGTCGCCTGGACCGGCAATCCGGTTTTTCCGCTGGCGACGGGCGTTTTTGGGCAGGCGCATTTTTCGGATGATCAAGTCGATCGCTACCGCGTCGCCCATCAACCGCCGACGCGGGAAGTAGGTGTCGGATCGCGATTGCACAATGGTTTTTCCCGCACGATCGCTGACCCGCAGTTTGCATTTTTGATGCTCCCGATCGGCCTCGTCGCGATCGGCTACCTGTGCGTGAAACGAGACCGCAACGGCATCGTCATCGGCGTGATGGTGCTGGGGATGGTCGGCATCTGGCTGAGCGCGACGCACATCATGCCGCGGTTTATCACGCCCATCGTGCCGTTGCTGGGGATCGCGATCGCGCTGGTTCCGATCCCGCGATATGCGTCACTGGGCGTCGGCGTTCTGCAGGCGGGCGTGGGATTGTGGCTGATCGGGGGATGGTTGTGGCCTTGGATCCAGACTGGGCGCCAAGGCGTTTTTCGACTTGAGAATGTCTCCATCATCGAAACCGACGAAACCCGCGCCGCCCGCACATCAGGCGACAAGGTCGCGCTCATCGGCGACGCGCAGGCGTTCTTCTATGTCATGCCCTCGGATCAATTGATCTATCGCAGCATTTTTGATGTCAACATCCCCGACGGCACTGCGACGGTTGATGGTTGGCTGGGCGAATCGGTCGAATCCCTCCGCGCCCGCGGCGTGTGGGTGGTGATCAATACCAGCGAATTGAATCGATTGGCAGGCAGTTATCGGCATATTCCTATGCCGGTTGCGCCGTACGATCGGGTCTTGCCCACGCCGACTGTGCTGCCACCGACCGGACGATAGCGACCGAGCCTATCCGACTACCGCATCGGCCTCGATCTCGATCAACGCCTCGGCGTCGATGAGTTTGGCGACTTCGACGATGGTGGTTGCCGGCCGGATCTCGCCAAAAACCTTGCCGTGCACTTCCGCGACCTGTTCCCATTGGGAGACGTTGGTCACATACATTCTTGTGCGGATGACATCTTCCGGCCTGCCCCCCAGCGCCTTGATCGCCGCCAGCACAATATCCAGCGACCGCTGCGTCTGCTCGGCCAGCGTCTTGGGATACGTCCCATCAGAGTTCACCCCGACCGACCCCGTGATCGCAATGATATTCCCCGCCCGCACGCCCCTGGAATACCCCATTTTCGGCTCCCACTTGCTCCCTGAAGAAGCACATAGCCGCCCGTTGCGTGTTTCAGTCGTAATGTTAATCGGATTGGACATAGGCCGGGGATCATAGCGGGTGGTTGGGGTTGTGCATAATTGGGATTGTCACGTTCGAATGTGAGGTGTGGAGTGTGAAATGTGAAATCCGAGATCTCGATTCAAAAATCGAAAATCCAAAATACACCGCCCCAATTGTTAATCTGCGGGGTTTGCGACGACGGCAACACGCGTGAGGGATGCGAACGCGATATTTGTTATGTAACACCTGTATCCGGGCAAC
>JBGSMH010000477.1:0-3437 GCA_041740275.1 Phycisphaerae bacterium | reverse complement strand
GCCTTTTCCTTGCCTTCTTCCTCGGCCTGCTGGGTAATCCGCTGCACGATCGCCCCGACGTCGCTCTTGCACTCGTTTTCGATCCGCTGCATCAGCCGTTCCTGGGCCTGCTCGGGCGTCAGGGATGTCATGTTCAGCAGCTCATTTCGCTCCCGCCGAAGCAACTCCTCCAATTCGGCTTCCTTTGCGGCGATCGACTTGGACTGCGTGTCCAGCTTGGCGGCCAGATCGTCCAGATTCCGCTCCTTGTGCGACAGCGTG
The DNA here is from genome assembly GCA_041740275.1 of Phycisphaerae bacterium. Classification (GTDB taxonomy): domain Bacteria; phylum Planctomycetota; class Phycisphaerae; order Tepidisphaerales; family Tepidisphaeraceae; genus BPJO01. The sequence goes on along the minus strand of JBGSMH010000477.1, from coordinate 3,176 downwards.
TCGAGCTTGCGATCGAGGATCGACTCGCGCTTTTCGATGCGCGATTCCTGCTCATCCAGCTTCTTGCGGGCGGCGTTTTGGTCCAGTTCAAACTGCTCTTTAAGTTTGAAGGCCTTTTGCTGCGCGACCAACTCAATTTCCTTGGCTTTGGTGTCGGCCTCCAACTGAGACTGTTTTTTGTGTTGTTCGGATTCGAGCTTGGCCTGGGTGATGATGTTGTTGCCGGAGAACTTGAGAAAGGCGTAAATCGCGCCCCCACCAAGAATTAACCCCACGATCAGACCGATGACGATTTCCATAATTCGACCTCCAAAGCGGGTCCAACGCACGAAAAAAGGGTGCGTGACCCGGTTCTACCAGCGGACCGGTTAGTTTCAGGAGGCCAATCTTGGGGATGGATCAGGCGTCAGAAGGATCTGATGTCTGCGAGCGGCGAGGTTGATCTGTCTGGAGCGGGGGCGTCGGAACAGGCGGTCCGCGTGTGGAAACGCGTTTGTCGAACCCCGCTTTCGCAGGGTACGTATCGTCCGATTCGGGTGGGAAGAAGGTCTGCTCACGCCGTGCCCGAACGCGAATGCGCACGGGTTTCTGATGTTTTGTCCAGCCAAACATGACCAGCAGGCTCAATATCGCCAGCAGGGTCGCGCCCAGTGTGGAAATCAGCAGAAAATGGATCGGTAGCATACCCATCTCACTCAGTTCAACCCCCGCAGCAGTAAGGGTTTACCCGCCGCGGTACCATGCCAAAAATGACCTCAATACTCACCGGCGTCCGCTGACGACCGGCGAGGTTACACCAACAATCATAGCATAGCTTTGTTCATGCGATCTTTACAAGTGCGGAATGTTTTTTGGGAGGGGTCGATAATAAATCAGTCACCGCGGATGCGGACGGTGGATTCATCGATTATCCAAGGCTGTCGCGCAATAACGGTTGACTTGTGAGGCATGGTCGAATCTGTGATACTTCTGCGGCTGATTCAGGAGTTTTGCACTGGGTCAACCGCTTCAGGCCGAGACGTAACAAGCGTTTAGTCGGCATGAGGTGGGCGGGCGGACGGATGTGGCGATATGCACGAACGTGGCGGAGAACGGTGTTTTCCGCAGGTCTGTGTCTAGTCGGAGTCTCATCATGCCTGCAATTTGTTCAATCCGACCTGTAGGTCGGACAACTCCAGGCGGATCGAACATCGATCCGGGCAAGGCTGGAGGTCAAAAGTCATGACCGTTTTCAGGATGATGCATGCAATCGCCGCCCTCGTCTGAAAAGCCATCCGGACAGGCTGATATGCCCGAAGGGACCGTTCCGTTCGCCAAGGTAGACCCGACCGAAGGATCGTTTACGGTCGGGACCCTGCGCTATACCAAGCGAGCCTTATTGACGGTCTGTTCGTGGTTGCTGGCGGCAGATATCGGGTTGGCGTTTCGGGCACGCGCGCTGGGGCCGATGATTCAGTTGCTTCTCAAGGGGATGGGCGCATCAAACACGCTGATCGCTTCGACGCACACCATCGGCTCGACCCTGTCGCTGATATTCAACCCGATCGTCGCCTCCTACTCGGACCGAACCCGCACGCGCTGGGGCAGACGACTTCCTTTCATCTTCTTCACCGTCCCGATCCTGACGGTGACGATGGCGATGATGGGCTTTTCGCCGCAACTGGGGCGGTTTCTCCATGCGTCGTTGGGGGCGTGGTCGCCGGGCGAAAGAGCCAGCGGGCTGATCGCTTTCATTGCGATCTTCGTGGTCTACGACCTGGCGGCGATCGTGCAAGGCCGGACCTGGGGCGGGTTGATCAACGACATCATACCTCACAAGGTGCTGGGGCGTTTCGCGGCCGCGGCGCGAATCATCAGCCTGACCGCCGGAATCATATTCAATCAGTTCCTGCTGGTTCACGTCGGGACTTACCAGTTGACCGCATTCATCGTGCTCAGCGCGATCTACGGGTCGACAATGATCGTCCTGGCATTGTTCATCCGCGAAGGCGAGTACCCCCCGCCAGCCCCGCGCCCACCGAGCCGGGGCATCATGCACGCGTGGTACGCGACCGTGGCGTTCGTCAAGGACTGTTACGGAAACCCGTATTATCGCTGGGTGATGATCATGCTGTGCATCGATGACATCGCCTTCAACGCGGTCAATCAGTTCAGCCTGCTGCACGCTCAGAGCCTGAAAATGAATTTGCAGACCTATGGCACATGCCTCTCCATTCAGTATCTGATCGCGTTGCCGTTGGCGTATCCGATCGGGATGCTCGCTGACAAGTTCCACCCGTTCCGGGTCAGCGCGGTGTTCCTATTCATGTACGGGATCGCGGCAGTGTGGTCCGGTTTTTACATTCACAACACAACCACATTCGTCATCGGGTTCATGTTGCACGGCATCTTCGCGACCTCCTACAACACCGCCGCAGCGACGATGGGCAATCGCTTGCTGGCGCGGTCGCGGTTCCTGATCCTGGCGGCCGGTCAGGGAATCGTGGGCACGGTGGTTGGGATGATCGTGACGCCGCTACTGGGTGTGCTGCTTGACTTTACAGCCACTCAGGCCCCCGACGGGACCATCGTGTCCGAATACCGTTACACCTATCTTGTCGGTGCCGGGTACGTCGTTTTGGGCGTTCCGTTGTATTTCATCGTTTACCGCAAATTCAAGGCCTTGGGCGGTCCGGACCATTATGTCGCCCCCGACGAGGTCGAAATCGCCCCCGAAGTCCGAGGCTTTGAAGTGCTTCCCGCTAAGAAGTCGGACAGCGCATCGTAAACGACCAGCACGTTACCCTCCTTGCGAAAGCGGGATGCGAACTGAAGCTCGGGCATTGCGTTCACTCTCGCCTCTTCGTCCCTTCGCGCACTACGGGTGCGCGAAGAGGCGAGGATTGGCGAAGAGAGATTTGGGAACGCTGGACTCTCGAAAAGGAAGCGGAATCGGCACCGACCCAGGAATCCGCGTCCATCCGTCGCAAGCGGAGCGATCTGCGTCCCGTACTTCTGTCCTGCGGGTGATAGCGCGGGGTGACCACATCGTGTCAGGGGTTCGAAGAAATCGGCGGATTTGCCTGTTTTTCTGCCGACTTTTGCGGTTTTCGGCGGTATGATTGTCTGGTCGGTCCTGCGTTGGCTCATGGATAGAAATGCCCAATCCCCGGCCGGAAAGGTAGGAATTGCAACAG
>JBGSMH010000476.1:0-13329 GCA_041740275.1 Phycisphaerae bacterium | reverse complement strand
GATCGGCCGGGCAAACGCCAGTGCGACCAGTGCGATCGCCAGTACGCGAAGAAAGAGCAGCAGATATTGGGCGAGTCGATTGCGATCGAGTTGGCGGGTGGTGGTGTCGTCCAGGAACATCATCGCGCCCCAGTTGACGCGACGAAACCGCGCCCGGTTCAGCAGGTGCAGCACGATCGGCAACACCGCCGCCGACAGACCGGCGAGCATGATCGCGTTTAGGAACACGCCCGCCTCCTGACCACCGACATCACCGAATCTAATAACGATTGATCCGTCGGGCAAACCAGCAGATCGGCCTTGACCCGACGGCACATCTGCTGCAACTCGTCTTCGTGTCGCTTGAAGTTCGCCAGATAAAGCTTGCGGACCTGCGGGCCTTCGATCAGGCGCGGGGTTTCGCCTTCATACCCGCGAAATCGCGCCCACGACTGAAACGGAAACGTCTGTTCATCCGGATGGAGCAGGCGTACCAGCACCAGTTCGTGTCGATCATGCGCCAGCCGGGCGATGCCGCGCCGTAGCGATTCGACGGGTAGGAGAAAATCCGACACCACGATCACCAGCGAGCGTCGGTCCATCCGGTCGGCGGAGCGGAGTAACGTTTGATCCAGCGTGGTCGCACCGTCCGGGGCGGCGCGTTCGAGCAGATCGACGATCCGCGCCAGTTGCGTCGATGCCGATGAGGGTGCCAGAAAATCATCGGCACTGGCTTTTGCAGAAGCGATTACCAGCCCTGCCGATTCGGTCTGGGCCAGCATCAGATACGTCAATCCAGCAACCAATCGAACGGCATAGTCAAACTTATTCGGCTTGCCGTACGCCATCGACCCGCTGGCGTCGAGGAAAATGGTCGCGCGGAGGTTGGTCTCTTCATCAAACTCTTTGACGAAGGCGCGGTCGGATCGCGCCAAAACGCGCCAATCGATGCGTCGCGGCTCGTCGCCGGGGACATAGAGGCGGTGCTGGCGAAACTCGACACTGGCACCTTTGATCGGGCTGCGGTGCAGACCGATAGTATTACCCTCGACGACCCGGCGGGCACCCATCGCCAGATGGTTGAGCGATTCGACCAGTTGTGGATCAAGGAGTCGTCCCAGGACGTGCATCAGACGCTCCGATCAGGTTCCAAAATGAATCGCCAGCGCGACCGCACTCGCGATCGCCATCACGCCTAGCGCTACCGCGAGGATCGTCAGGCGTTGACGCCGTCTGGCATCGATCTGCGCTTCGACGGGCGAATCATCCTGTGATTGCCGGTCCGAAGCGGAGCCGGATTGCGGGTCCAGCGCGTCAATTGCCAGCAGATCGGCCTTGGGATCATCGTACAGGAGCGGGCTGGGGTCGATGATCCGCAACGTGCCGGTCGGTTCGATGATGATGTTGGCGGGTTTGATCGCGCCATGGACCATCCCGTGCTGGTGCATCGACATGATCGCCAGGCGAAGCTCGCGGATATGCCGGGCGCGATGCGATTCGGGGGATTGGTCGAATGGTGTGCCGTCGATGTATTGGCTGACCATGACTATCCCGCGCTCGGTTCGTTCGACGCCCAATAGATTGACGAATGAGACGACCGGCAATTCGCGCAGGCGTTGCAGGCGTAAGGCGATGTTGGGGTGCAACTGCCCGCGCGGGCAGCAGTCGTCGGCCAGCCTTTTGTGGACGACGCGTCTGCCGGAGTCGTCGGTGACGAGCCAGGTCGATCCAGTCTTAAGTTCAACAGGTGCGGACGGCATCGGTTTGCAGTATACTGTTTGCGAATAGTTTGGAGTTACGAGTTTGACGTTTGGCGTTAAGAGTGATTTTTTAACTTCAAACGCCAAACTTCAAACTTCAAACTTTTCCCACCCCTTGATTTTTTCCAGCAAACGTGCTTTAATCTGCCGATATTACAGCAGCCCAAATTTTTGGGTTGCGCTAAGACCGATCCCCTCCACCGGGCAGGTGGTGTGATCGGTCCAACCGCCCTCCATGCGGCTGCTTGCAGACCGGTGCGCCCTCCCCGACCAACGCGCCCCTGCTTCAGCCGCGTGGTTTTTTTATGCGCCAAAGCAAAATCGTCGGGCATTTTCCATTCGAGCATTGGCATGGTTTCTGCTATATTCCCCGACCCGGCAGATTGGGCTCGGAAGGCGCTGACCCTGCGCCCTGACCCAAAAAGCCGCAAATACCGTTGGGATTCGTTGTGCCCTCCCGCGCCCGCTCGAATCGATCGGATGATCGATCGTCGGTCTCAGGGATGGCGATTTTAGTGAAAGTGCCTGAAAAATACCCATGAGTGACGTTCAAAACCATCGACGCGGTTACCCCAAGCCCCAAGGCCTTTACCTGCCCGAATTCGACCACGATGCGTGCGGCGTCGGGTTTGTTGCTCACTTGAAAGGCAAAGCGTCGAATAAACTGGTCAATCAGGCGATCGAATGCCTCGAACACATGGAGCACCGCGGTGCCGTCGGTTGCGACCCCAACTCCGGCGATGGCGCGGGCATCCTTACCGCAACCCCGGACAAATTTTTCCGAAAAGAAGCCGCCCGACTCGGTTTCAAGCTCCCCAAGGCCGGTGACTACGCCTGCGGCATGGTCTTTTTGCCCAAGGATCTGGTCGCAAGACGCATTTGTGAAGAAAAAATCGGTGAACTCGTCGAAGAGTTTGGCATGAAAATCATCGGGTGGCGCGACGTGCCGGTCGATCCGTCGAGCCTGGGCCCGACCACGCTGGCCTCTGAGCCGCGCATCCGGCAGGTTTTCGTCGGGATGGGCGAGGATTTCTACAACCGTGAAGACTTCAACCGCCGTCTCTACCTCGTCCGCCAACGTGCTGAGAACGAGATCGAGTTCGATCCCAACGTCCCCGAATCGGCCCGCGAAGAGTTTTATGTCAACCTCATGTCGACCAACCGCATGGTCTACAAAGGCATGCTGACGCCCGATCAGGTACGCAAATACTACCCCGACCTGTCCGACCCGGATTTTGAGTCGCATTTTGCGATCGTCCACAGCCGATTCAGCACCAACACCTTCCCGTCCTGGCGATTGAGCCACCCCTATCGCTATCTGGCCCACAACGGCGAAATCAACACCCTTCGCGGCAATCGCAACTGGATGCGTGCCCGCACCGGTTCGCTACATTCCGACGTCTTCGGCGACGAATTGAATCACCTCTATCCGATCCTGACTGAAACCGGTTCGGATAGCGCCACGCTGGATAACGCGCTTCAGTTCCTGACCGTCAATGGCCGCTCCATTGAGCATGCGGTGCTGATGCTGATCCCTGAAGCCTGGCAAAATAACCCGTTGATGGACCCGGACCTCAAGGCGTTTTATGAGTATCACGCCTGCCTGATGGAACCGTGGGACGGGCCTGCCAACATCGCGTTTACCAATGGCGAAAAAATCGGCGCGGTGCTGGACCGAAACGGCCTGCGACCCAGCCGATATTTTGTCACCAAGGACGACTTTGTCGTCATGGCCTCCGAGGCCGGTACGCTGAATATCGACCCGAAAAACATCGCCCGCAAGTGGCGTTTGCAGCCGGGCAAGATTTTCCTGATCGACTTCAAAAAGCAACGCATCGTCGATGACAGCGAGGTCAAATCCAATCTGGTCGACGCCCGTCCCTGGAAGCGGTGGCTGGATGAGAATCTGACCGACCTGGAAAGCCTGCCTCAGCCGGACAAGGTCGAAAAAGATGAGCCCGACACGCTCTTGGTTCGTCAGCACGCCTTTGGCTACACTAACGAAGACCTGCGTCTATTGATGATGCCGATGGTCACCACCGGGCAGGAAGCCGTTGGTTCCATGGGCACCGATACGCCGCTGGCGTGCCTGTCGGACAAGCCGCAGTTGCTGTTTAGCTATTTCAAGCAACTGTTTGCGCAGGTCACGAACCCGCCATTGGATGCGATTCGTGAAGAGCTTGTCACCAGTCTGATCACCTACCTGGGTCGCGAGGGCAATCTTCTGACCGAAGAGCCCAAGCACGCCCGGCTGATCAAACTCAAAACCCCGATCCTGAACAACACCGAACTGGCCAAGCTGCGGTCGCTCAAGAGCGAGGAACACAACGCGGTCACCATCAGCACGTTGTTTGATGCCAACGACCCGGAAAACGGCTTGAACAACGCCGTCGAGCGCGTCCGCAACGAGGCCGTCCGCGCGATTAAGGAACAGGGCGCGACGCTGCTGATCCTGTCGGATCGTGGCGTGGATAAGGATCATGCACCGATCCCGTCGCTGCTGATCACCAGCGCGGTGCATCATCACCTGATCCGCCAGGGCTTGCGCACACAGGCGGGGCTGATCATCGAAACCGGCGAACCACGCGAAGTGCATCATTTCTGCCTGCTGCTCGGCTACGGCGCGGGTGCGATCAATCCGTATCTGGCGTTGGAGACGATTTCTGACCTGCACGCCGACGGTTTCCTGCCGGCCGACTTGAAGCTGGATTATGCACAGAAAAACTTCATCAAGGCGGTCAACAAAGGCATACTGAAGGTGGCGTCGAAAATGGGCATCAGCACGGTGCAAAGCTACCGTGGTGCCCAGATTTTCGAGGCCGTCGGCTTGTCGCGTGAATTGGTGGATGAATACTTCACCGGCACGCCCAGCCGCATTCAGGGTATCGGTCTGGACATCGTTCAGACCGAAGCGCTGTTGCGACATCGCAAAGGCTACCCGCCGATCAAGGTCGATGCCGATCTGCTCGATGTGGGCGGTTTCTATCAATATCGTCGGCATGGCGAATACCACGCCTGGAACCCCGACACCGTCGCCAAGCTGCAGCACGCTGTTCGCATCGACAGCTTCAAGACGTATCTGGAATACGCCAAGCTGCTCAATGACGAAAGCCGTAACCGCTGCACGTTGCGCGGATTGCTGCAATTCAAGACCGCTGGACGTGCGCCCGTGCCGATCGAAGAAGTCGAACCGGCCAAGCAGATCGTCAAACGCTTTGTCACCGGCGCGATGAGCTTCGGCTCGATCAGCCGCGAAGCCCACGAAACCCTCGCCATGGCGATGAACGCCATTGGCGGCAAAAGCAACACGGGTGAAGGTGGGGAAGACCCCGAACGCTTCGCCGACAACCGTCGATCGGCGATCAAACAGGTCGCGTCGGGTCGGTTCGGTGTCACCACCGAATATCTGGCCAACTCGGATCAGATCCAGATCAAGATGGCACAGGGCGCCAAGCCCGGCGAAGGCGGCGCACTCAGCGGCAATAAGGTCGATGAATACGTCGGCAAACTTCGTCACAGCACGCCTGGCGTCGGGCTGATCTCCCCGCCGCCGCACCATGACATCTATTCGATCGAAGATCTGGCGCAGTTGATTCACGATCTGAAAAACGTCAAGCCGACCTCGAGCGTGAGTGTGAAACTGGTCAGCGAAGTCGGCGTCGGCACCGTCGCCGCCGGCGTCGCCAAAGCCAAGGCCGACCACATCCTCATCAGTGGCGATGGTGGCGGTACGGGTAACGCCCCGCAATCGTCGATCAAATATTGCGGATTGCCCTGGGAACTGGGTATCAGCGAGACCAATCAGGTGCTCTTGATCAACGGTTTGCGCGGACGCGTGCGTCTGCAAACCGATGGTCAGATGAAGACCGGCCGCGATGTGTGCATCGGTGCGATGCTGGGCGCCGAGGAGATCGGTTTCTCCACCGGCCCGCTGATCGCCGCCGGGTGCATCATGATGCGCGTCTGTCATCTGAACACCTGCCCGGTCGGCGTCGCGACGCAAGACCCCGAACTTCGCAAGAAATTCACCGGCCAGCCCGAGCACGTCATCAACTTCATGTTCTTCATCGCCGAAGAAGCACGAACATATATGGCGCAAATGGGCTTCCGAACCTTCGACGAAATGGTCGGCCGCGCCGATCTGCTGGAGTTTGCCGATGTCTCCGGGCACTGGAAAGCCAAGTCGCTGGATCTGAGCCCCATTCTCTACACGCCGCCGGTTCGCAAAGGCGATGCGCCGTTCTGCCAGCAGAAGCAGGATCACGGCCTGGACAAGGCGCTGGACAACAAGCTGATCGAATTGGCACAACCGGCGATCAACAGTGGCAAACAGGTGAGGGCGTCACTGCAAATCAGCAACGTCAACCGAACGGTGGGCGCGATGCTGTCGGGCGAAATCGCCCGCAAGTACGGGATGGCAGGATTGCCCGATGAGACGATCCACTTCAAGCTGGACGGCTCGGCCGGGCAATCGCTGGGTGCGTTTCTCTCCAAGGGCGTGACGCTCGAAGTCGAAGGCGAAGCCAACGACTATGTCGGCAAAGGCATCTCCGGCGGGCGCGTGATCGTCTATCCGCCGCTGGCGTCCACCTTCCGCGCTGAAGAAAACATCATCGCTGGCAACACCATCGCCTACGGTGCGATCAGCGGCGAGTTGTATCTGCGCGGCGTCGTCGGTGAACGATTCTGTGTGCGTAATTCCGGCGTCAATGCGGTCGTCGAAGGCTGTGGCGACCACGGTTGTGAATACATGACCGGCGGCCGCGTGGTGATCATCGGCCCGACCGGCCGAAACTTCGCCGCGGGCATGTCCGGCGGCATCGCCTATGTCTACGACGACATCGGCATGTTCCCCAAGCTCTGCAACATGGAGATGGTCGAACTCGAAAGCCGAGACACATTCAGCGCCGAAGATGTCGAGACGATCAAGTCGCTCCTGACCAATCACCACAATTTCACCGCCAGCACACGCGCCAAAGCCATCCTCGATGACTTTGAAAAGGAACTGCGCTGGTTCGTAAAAGTCATGCCCACCGACTACCGCCGCGTCCTCGAACACCGCAAGGAAATCGAAGAACGTGCCAAGGCGCTGTCGGTGAAGCAGGCGTAGGTGATCAGATTCCGCAGCGCAGTGGCTAACTCGGTATTCAATCCTCCGCCGGTTCGATGATCGCCGACATCGATCCCTGGCAGGTCGCGACGCGCCAGTCGGTGCCGTAGGCGGTGATCTGTTCGCATTTTAGCTCGGCCAGTTCCTTGTGTGTGGTCAGCACGATCACGCGCTTTTGCGAATCGACTTCCTTGGCCATCGTGTAGGATTTGGTGTCGTCATAGCCGAAGATGCAGTGCAGCATCTCCATCACGTATTCGTAGCTGTGATCATCATCATCCAGCAGCACCACATGATAAGGCGGGAGGTGCTTTGGCTTTTGCTGACGCCTGGCGTCTTTGAGGGGCAAAGTTTGGACCGACGACTTCTCAGACATGATCCTTATTAGAAAACCAACATTGTCGGTAAAATGCAATGATTAAATGATTTATAGACAGCTTTTTGGGGTGGCGACCCCACTATTGGAAGATATGCGCCAACAGTAGGTCGCGGATTTTTGGGGCGGCGTAGATTTCCTGGTCGATCAGCGACGCCTCGGACGAGATCAGTAATGGGCCTTGTTCGGGTGTTGGCGGTCGCGCGCCGTGGCTGCCGCGGACGAGCGTGGCATCCAGCGGGATCACGTCCATCAAATAGCGGAAACCCAGCTTCTTTTTCAACAACTTGCTGGCGATCTTGAGTTTGGGGAACCGGATCGCCGGGTCCAGAAAAAGCTCTGCCGGGTCGTAGCCGGGCTTGCGGTGGATATCGACGCAGCGGGCAAAGTCAGGCGCGCGGGCGTCGTCCAGCCAGTAATAATAGGTAAACCACGCGTTGGGTTTGCTGATTGCGACGATCTCGCCGGCGCGGGGGTGGTCCAGATGAATCTGTGCCCGCTCCGACCCAACATACACCTGATCGACGCCGGGGAGGGATTGAACGATCTGCCGCACCTGCTCGATCGAGCCCGGATCGTTCACATACACATGGGCGATCTGGTGATCCGCCAGTGCAAACGCCCGGCTGGCACCGCAATCGAGCAACTCCCGACCCATTTCCTCGCGCACCGCGATCAGCCCCTTCTGGCGCAACGCCCGATTGATGTGCACCGGCGTATCGACCGGCGTGATCCCGTACTCACTGACGATCAACACCCGGGCATCTTTGAAATGGTCGATCAATCGTCCGACCTCAAAATCGATATCCCGCAATTCTTTCCCGACCGACGGATGATCCGGCCCGACCTTTTGCAGCGCGTAATCCAGGTGCGGCAAATAGACCAGGGTGAGCGTGGCGTGGTGTTTCTGGTCGACCTCGATCGCGGCACTGGTGATCCAGCGACTCGATGCGATCCCGCTGGCCGGTCCCCAGAAGTTGAATAGGGGAAACGTGCCGAGCGATCGTTGCAGATCATTTCTTAGCGACGCCGGATGCGAATAGACATCCGGCAACTTGCGTCCGTCGGCGGGGTACATCGGTCGCGGCGTGACCGAAAAATCGGCGGTGGAATACATGTTGTACCACCAGAACATGTTGCTGACGGTAAACGCCGGATCGCGATCGCGCGCGATATCCCACACTTTTGCGCCATGGACGAGTCGGTTGGATTGTCGCCACAATCGCGTCTCGGCCTCATCGCGAAAGTACCACCCATTGCCGACGACCCCGTGCTCGTCCGGCCAACTGCCGGTCAGATACGACGACTGCACGCTGCACGTCACCGCCGGCAACGAGGGTTCGATGATCGCGGATTTTCCCGCCCGCATCAGTTGGGCAATCCGCGGCGTATTCGCGCCGATCAGCGCGGGGGTGAGGCCGACGACATTGATGACAATCGTGCGATTCATCGCTGCTGAGGTTGATCGTTCGTGCGTGGATCGTCAAGTGCGGTTACAACGACGCTCATGCTCCCAGTTCGCGTGATCATGCTCCCCTCGCTCCTGAGCGAGGATGATGTGTCGAATCGATCCGTCGTCGTTTTTGATGTGTTGCGGGCGACGACAACGATCGCCGCGGCGATTTCAGCCGGCGCAAATGAAGTGCGGGTGTTTGCCTCGCTGGATGAGGCGCGGGACGCCTCGCGGGCGTTTGGGGGTTCAAAGCTGCTTGCCGGTGAGCACGAATGCTTGCCGCCAGCAGATTTTGATCTGGGTAATTCTCCGGGCGATTACCGGGCAGAGCGCGTAGCAGATCGGACGATTTTCATGTCCACGACCAACGGCACGCGTGTCCTACATGCCGCCCGACGCGCGGCGGCGCTATTCACCGGCGCATCGGTCAACGCCCACGCGACCGCCCGGGCATTGATCGACGAAAAACGTCCGGTCACGCTCCTCTGCGCCGGCACGCGCGGGCAGATCGCACTCGAAGACCTGCAAGGCTGCGGGATCGTCATCGACGAACTGGGACTGGAAAATGTGCTGCTCGAAAACGATTCGGCACAGGTCGCACTGGCGATGGCGTTGAGCGATGCCGGTAATGACCGGTTCTTCGTCTCGGCCGGGGGTCGCAACATCCGGGCGGTCAATTTGCAGGCGGATATCAGCTACGCCATGCACCGAAATCTGCTGGATATCGCGGTCCGCGTGCAGGATCGCGATGGCGTGCTGGTCGCAACCCAAAACGCGCGCTACGCTTGAACAGGCCTCTCAACAATCGGGCGTCCGAAAGTACCATCACATGGATCGATCTCGCATTGTTATTACCGGCCTGGGCGTCGTCTCCCCCAACGCGATCGGCGCCAAGGCGTTTGAACAAGCGTGTCGTGACGGAAGATCTGGCATCAAAAGAATCACCGCGTTTGATACCGCTTCCATCAAATCAAGAGTCGCCGGGATCGTCGATGACTTTGATCCACTGTCGGTCATGGAAGCGGTCGATGTGCGTCGCGTGCCGCGAATGATCCCGTTTGCGGTCGGGGCCGCAAAGGAAGCGATGGCGCAGGCGGGGTTGGTGGTCGATCATGACAACCCGCAACTCGCCCGACGCGTCGGCGTGATGCTCGGTACCGGGGGCGGCGGGCTGGAGTTTGTCGAAGAGCAGTACCGACGCATCTATCAAGGCGGCAAACGTTCCCCGTTTGCAATCACCGCCGGGACGCACGGCAATCTGTCGAGCGAACTCTCGATCCAATTGAAGTTGCGCGGGCCTTCGCATGTCATCAGCACCGGCTGCGCCAGCGCCACCGACGCGATCGGACACGCGCGAATGCTTATCCGATCGGGCATGGCAGACGTGATGATCGCCGGCGGTGCCGACGCCACGATCGCGCCGGGCATCCTCGGCGGGTTTGAAATGCTCGGCGTGATTTCCACCCGTCACTTTGACGACCCGACCCACGCCTCACGCCCATTCAACCGCGATCGCGACGGTTTCATCCTCGGCGAAGGGGCTTGGATGTTTGTCCTCGAATCATTCGAGCACGCCCGATCGCGCGGCGCTGCCGTCCTTGCGGAGGTGATCGGGTACGGATCGACCTGCGACGCATACCATCGCGTGCAGATCGCGCCGGATCTGGAGGAATGTGTCCGGGCGATTCAGGACGCGCTCCGCGATGCCGACGTTACTCCCGAGCAGATCGACTATGTGAATCTCCACGGCACCGGCACCGACCTCAACGACCGGCTGGAGACCGCCGCGATGAAACGGTCGCTCGGCGACATCGCGACCAAAATCCCCATGAGCGCCACCAAAAGCTTGATCGGCCACCCCCAAGGTGCCGGTGGCGCAGCCGGGCTGGCGGCGACCGTGCTGGCGATGCAGTCAGGGCACATCCATCCGACGATCAATCTCAACGACCCCGATCCCGCCTGCGATCTGGATTATGTCCCCAACGTCGCCCGCGCCCACGCCGTCCGATATGCGATCTGCAATTGCATTGCGTTTGGCAGCAAGAACAGCGCACTGGTCCTGCGGGCCGGTTAATCCACGGCATATTCGTTCCATTTCGCCCATCTTCTCAACTGATGCCCCGATCTCCCCGATAAGGCGCTTAGCATTACTCGTGAAGGAGCTGTTATGGCATCGTTATTGGACCTCGTCGACCGCGTTAATAAAGGCGAACTGATCGATTCGGCATCCCTGGAGATTTATCAGGAATCCTCCAACGCCGCCGAAAAGTTTCTGGCAAATCATGCCAGGGCGATGCTCGATCTACGCCGCTCGCATACCTATTTGCTCGAAGCACTTGAAGCCATCGACTATGCCGACCAGAAGGTGCTGTTTCAGTTCCTGGCGGTCCTCGGTTTCCTCGGATTGAGCGATCAACGCGCCCAACCCGTCATCCGCTTCGGCGCGGCTGCGATAAACCGGCGCGAAATCGCGCTGGGCATGGAAGCGATCCAGTCCGGCGTGACCCAGGAACCGACCAGCGACAATGATTTTGCGCGCGACCGGGGCAGCAACCCGTTTGTCGCCGACTTGTACAATCGCGTCTCGCAATCCCTCGGCTGGTTCCCGCCCGGGGCCTGTGACTGGAAAAACGCGCAACTGAAGATCGGCTATCTGACCAGCGCCCTCGGCGACGATGACGCCGCTTCACGGATGCTGCTGGGCATCAGCAAACATCTGGATCAGAAGGACGTCAAACTCTGCGTCTACAGCACCGAAGCCAATGTCCGAAGAGAAAAGCTGACGTTCTTGCAGGGACCGTTCACTCCCGCCAGCGCCAAGCGCGGCAAGGAAACGATCGAGACGCTCAATCGTCGCAAGGCCAGCGTCTGGCTGGCACCGCTGGATCAGGATATCGCCGCCGCGACGCGCGAACTGGGCCAACAGATTTTCAAAGACCAGATCGACGTGCTGATCATCGATGCGACGCTGTCGGACCCGATCGCGTCGGTCATCGCCAACTGGCAGATCGCCCGGGCGAAGCTGAATCTGGTTCGTCGCACCCCGCTGCTGGCCGGTGCGGTCGATGGGGCGCTTTATCTTGATACCGCACTGCGAAGCAACGATGAATCGCACTGGCGCAAGCGTCAGATCGGCACGCACTTCATCCAGGAAGGTGTCGATCCGATCTCCAGTGAGTCGGCCAACGCGCAGCGAAGTGCGTACGGCATCCCGGATCACTCCATCATTCTGGCGACCACGCCGGATGTCGATGGCAAGTTTGACGAAGCGTTTCTCGATGCGACCGTACAAGTGTTGCGACAACACCCCCAGACCGTGCTTTTGGTCGCAGGCGAAGCGGATCAACAGCAGGTCAAACGCCGTCTGGAAAGCGCCGGCCTGGCCAAGCGCGTCGGCTTTGCCGGTAAGCGAAAAGACCCGGCCGATTTCCTGCGACTGGCGGATGTGTATCTGGTCCCGTTCCCGCGGCAAAACGTCAGCGGCACCCTGGCTGCGATGAGCGCCGGACGCGCCGTCGTCGCGATGGCGGGCGATCGGGATGACCCGCAACGCCCCGATGACATGATCGGGCAGGAACTGATCGCTTCCGATCTGCCCGAGTACGTCGATCGTGTCGCCAAGCTGGTGCGCGATCCGGCACTTCGATCGCAGACCGGCGATGTGCTCAAAGCCCGCGCCGCGGCGCAGTTCGGCTATGAACAGACCGCTAAATCGATCGAGCAACTCTGTCGCGCTCTGCTCAGCGCCGATGCACCGCCGCAACGTGTCGCGGCATAGTACGATAGGCCTGACTTATTCCGCCAACTGCACCGGCACGTCATAGAGCTTGCCGTCGCGGTAAAGCTCCACCTTCTTGACGACCACCGGCTGGCGGTCGAACCAACCGCCATTGCTGGTGGGGAAAAACTTCCCGCTGGAATCGTAGAGGGCGCGGAAGGGAACCGTCTTGAGGATCTTGGCTTCCATACGCGGCAGAAAACAGACGTATTGTCCGTTGACCCACACTTCGACATCGGTCCAGTCGGCGTTGGATGTGTTGGTCATCGCGATCTGATCCAGCACATACCCGACCTCGGCACGCGCCATCGCCTGCCCGCCACGCGGGGCGTCGGCTTTGTACGGGTGACGCTTGGCTGCATCGGCGGCAAACTCTGCGGGCGTCTTTTGCAGCGCCTCGTCCTTGTTCGCCAGCCACTCGGTTCGACCGGCACAGCCGGTAATCGTCATCAACAACGCCGCATATCCGATCCATCGCAAACGCATGAGGAACTCCTTTTCCTGTGAAATCAAAACCTGTACGAATCGTATTATCCCCATCGAACCGAAAACCGAAAGCCCTACAATGCCTTCGATATGAGTAACACCACCCAAGGCGACTATCTATCGGCCAAAGCGCGGACGGTTTTGCGGACCGATGTGCTGAAGGCGTATTCGAATCTGGTCCCGCGTGAACATGGTTCTGCTGAGGCCGCGGAGTTGCTGCACGCACTCTCTCCTGCGGACCTGATTGATACGCCGGTGCAAAGCGCCGACGACGCTGCGGCGCTGCTGTCGGGATTATGGTTGTGGCATGATTATCTGGAGGAGTCGCACACGATCAGCCAGAAGATCGAGACGGCGACGGGCAGTTTCTGGCACGCGATCATGCAC
>JBGSMH010000475.1:0-12859 GCA_041740275.1 Phycisphaerae bacterium | reverse complement strand
GCAACTGTCGACGGGAGACTCTTTCGGGTTCATAGTTCGTGTGTGGCATGATGCTTCATTTGCCTTTCGTGGGCTTTACGACGTCCATACGGATGGAAAGTCGGGGCGCTCCAGCGTTCCAAATATTCACGCCATTCTCGAACGGTGTTTGCGCGTATCTGTGGCGCTTCGGCCGAAAACCTTGCTCTGGCAAAACCGATTGGAGGGTCATTGGTGTCCCACCACCGGCCATATTCTTCATTCATCGTCGACCCAAACACTTCCCGCGCGTTGTGCGGCGGGCCCAGAGCCTCCGTTCCCGCAAAAGCGAGCACCGCCGAACCGATCATCGCCTGCAAAACCCTCCGCCGAGCGAGGGAGCGACATGACCGCGCCATCTGGCTCGATCATGGAAAACGCTGAATCAGGCAAACTGGTGGATTGTAAGTTCAACGAAACTCCGCTATCGAGGTTACCACTTGATTGGTTCGCGCACAGTGACGATCAGTTCGTTGCTGCCCTTCCGGAGCGTGAGCCACTGCTCGCCGGAACGCCCGTCGGGAGTGGTGACAACAACGCGATACCGCCCGATGTGGCCGCTGACTGACACTCGGCCACTCTCGTCGGTAACAAGCTTGGCCCTCGTCCGCCACCGCGTGAGGACCAGGTCGCTGTAGACCTGCCCCAGCCGGGTCAGCGAGCCGTCAGGGTTCACGAAGCTCTGCATACCCAGCCATGTATTAAAGCCGTCAACCTTCGGATGGCTGTAGAGAACTGTGAGAATGTCGCGGAGGAAGTCGCACTTAAGCTCTTCGTCGTCACCCTTCATGTGAAACTCCGTGACGCGGATCATCGGCCCGAAACGGCCGAATCGGTCGAGGGTTTGTAGCATGCGATCGGGTGTCGGCATGAGCATCCCGAAGTAGCCTTGCATGCAGATCGTGTCCAGCGGCGCGCCGCGGTTGAGCAGTTCGGTGATGTAGTGCTCGTAAATCTCATGATTCCTGGAATCAGCGCGCTGGCTCAGGATCGCATAGTCATTCACGGCGAGGCGGACGTTCGGCAGACGCTTGCGGGCACGCTTGAACCACTCGGCCATCGCGTCATAGCCACACAGATCGATCAGTGCGTGATTGTCGCGTGGTTCGTTCATGACGTCCCACTCGTCGATGAACCCGGCGGTCCCCTCGGCGATTTCGTCGATATGGGAGAGAATTAGCCGATGGACCGCAGCAGGGTCCGGGCTGTTGCCTTTCATGTCACGGATGAACTTGGGCAGATTGTTCCAGTCCTTCTGCGTGCCGGGCCAGATCATGACGTGTCCGCGGACGGACAAGTCGTTCTCTTTCGCCCACTTGAGTGCCATTGGGGTAAATGCCGGATCGAACTCCCGCCCCCACTCGCCCAACCGTGGTTGCCACTTCAAGTCGCCGAGTACCAACGTGTTGAAAAGCTCGGGAAGCTTCGCACGCTGGACGGCCAGATACGGATCCTTCTGATCGACCACCTTGCGCGTGCTGAACTCGATGCCGAACTGGAAAGCGTTTCGCGTTTGATCGATTTGGACCGTCGCGCCCGGGACAGGCAAACCGTCCCGGCCAATGACAAGTACAGACAGGGGCGTCTTACGGATCGCCTCGATGCGTTTTTCGGCCGAAGCGCGCCACGGCGCATCGAGTTCTCGTCCGACGTAAGTCATCCGCGTGAATGGCAGCTTCGCAAGATCAAAATCCAGACCGTATGTCCAGATTTCGATTCCGCCAATCTCAACGACTTGCTTTGCATCGCCTGCGAAGATCTTCAGCTTCGCACTTCCTTTCGGCAGGTCTGCCGCCGCCTTACCGCGTGCCCACATCCGCGTCCATCCCTGCGACACCGAGATGGCACCGCCAACAACACCGGCGTGCGGGCTGTTCCTCTGCTCGACCTTCACAGTCAGACTGCCCTGCTGCGACTCGTGGGATGTCTCCAGCATCCGTACCCAGTACGACATCAGGTAGGTCTCTCCCTTGGCAATATCGCGTGGAATATCGATCTCGGCCTGAACGTCCCAAGGCTGGCCCGCGCGGTCGACGGTGAATCGCATGGCGCGCTCAAAGCCCTCAGCATCCTTGGCATCCACCAGTTCGAGCCGCCCGCGATCTGTCGCCGCAACGGTGCCCTCCGCCAACGTGTGACGCAATACGACCTCACCCCCAGCCGGTGCAGACTCAACCTGCTGCGCCGTCGCAGTCAAATGCCAGAACAACAGAACTGTTATGATTGTCAGAATGATAGATCGCATGCAACCTCCTCGTGGACAAGTGAACTGCCTTAGCCATTTGCGACACTGGGTTCGAGCCGGATGTGATCGATCATGCAGCCATCCGTACAAGCCGGACCTCTGTGCAATCGTATGATGTTATTGCCCGGCCGAAGCGTGATCTCACACAGATCGATGTCGCGCCAATCATTGATTTGCGGAAAGCGAAAACGGCCCTTCCACAGGTCGTGGCTGTCGTCGTCGTATACGCCGCTCAGTTTGGTGTTGTTTACCATCAATGCCAGCGCCTCGTCCTTCTTCGGGGCCATGTAGCGGACGTAAACGTGCCATCTTGATTCGTGTGACACCTGTGCCACGACACTCACGCCGTGGTGGGTGGCGTCGAATCCTTCCACATAGCCTCGACCTGTGTAGCCCGGTGCTTCCGTCGAAACGCGTACCCCCACGAGTTTGCCTCCCTGTTTCGGTGCGACTTCCGCATGGAGCAGGATTCGGACGCGTGACGCGGCATCGACGACGCCGGTCCGGGTGGGAACGATCGGTTTGATCGTGCCGTCGACGTTGTACTCGAGGGGGTCACACATGATGCTCCGCCGCACGCTTTGATTGGAGACCCACATGCTGTGGTGAAACGCGAGCCATCGCCCTTTCCATTCGACGATTGACCCGTGATTCGTGCCGGCCTGGCCTTCGAAACGCGGGATGTACTCGCCCCGGTACGTGAAAGGACCAAGCGGTTTGTCCGACGTCGCGTAGTACATGCGTTCCGGCCACTTCCGGTCGAGCAGACCGGGGTAGCTCAGGTAGTAGGTTCCTTTGAATTTGTGGAGCCACGGTCCTTCGAACGCGTATGTCAGCTCCGTGCTGAGGTTGCGATATGATCCAGGCACCGCAGCGCGGAGGTCGTCCGTAAGTTGGCAGCAATGCATGTTGTGCCCGCTGCCCCAATAAAGGTACGGCGTGTCGTCGGCGTCGATGAGCACTGCGGGGTCTTGACCGTGCTGCACACCCTCGATGAAACCGATGTCGTCAAACGGACCTTCGGGCCTCTCGCTTGTCGCCAGCCCGGTCTTGAACGAACCGCTCTTCAGCTCGACGGCACAATAGATCAGGTAATACAGCCCCTTGCGAAACACACAGTCGACCGCCCACATATGGCTGGATGCCCACTTCACACGATCCAGGTGCAGGATCATCCCGTGATCGATCCAGTTCACGAGGTCGTGCGAGCAGAACGCGTGATAGCTCTGCATGGAATCGTGGCTGTTCGCGTCGGGCTCATCGTGCGACGCATACACCCAGATGCGCTCGTCCCCCGCCCAGACGCGTGCGGCAGGATCGGCGGCGTAGACGGTGGGAATGATCGGGTTCACGAATCGTCCTTTATGGTTGTTTACTTGACAAGCGATGGTTCGTGGCTGTCCATATACGCCAATGAGCGCATCGGGCGCAGTACCCCGCACATTCCTAACGCTGATTCAAAGCCTGGCACATTGACGCTCACATGCGGCTTGACGTCCGGGCGGGTGGGCAGGTGATCGATTCTCGATTGGGTCGCGCGGGCCCAAGCCATCGGTCCGTGTTCGACGCTGCCGCTTAATTGTGAGGCCAGAGCCGACATCGCCAGACAGTGGCGGTCGAAGAAACGCCTTAGTTCGGTGATGTACCGACTTCGGTCGTCTTTCCACAACCGCATCAGTTCCATGTACCCCTTGACCGCTGCATCGCGGCGATCCAGCGCGCCTTCCATACCGTGCTGGCTCGGAAGCGAAGTCAGCCTGTCGAACTGCGCCTCGTCCTCGTCCACTGCCTCACCAAAGTAAATCCGCGCTTCGCCCTGTTCGGCCATCCCGGCGTTGCCCATCACCCCCAGTACAACCAGATCTCCGTCGCTTACCAACCGGTGCATGACCATTGGTGGAAAATGTGCGTAGACCCCCACGCGCAGGCTCAGCTTGCGGAAGCCGTTCACCAGATCGTGAAACTCCACCCATCCGCCCCCACGCAGCACATAGTACGCCTCATCGGTCGCCGCATGCACGTGCGGGCAACCGGAGAAGTGCCCGTCCGGCGCCTTTCGCTGTGCGTAGACGTGCACCTCGGTCATCCCCACGCCTCCGATCAGGCCGAGCGGGCGTTGCGCGTCGGTCGCGTTCGTGCGTTTGTCGGTCATGTCAGGCACCCAGGCATGGCGGTTCATAGTTCCTCCCGTCGTACGCTCCGACCAAGGGTGATCGACCTCACCATCATCTCACACGCTGCCATCACTTCGATATTATTGACCACACTGACGCCCGGCTCGATGCCGCGCGTGATGTATGCATGGAAGTCGCGCAGCAGGTCGGCTTCTCCACCGGCGGGCTCGGCATCGAAGTGCTGGACGGGTCGGTTTCCAAACTGTTCGAGCGGTCGTTCGTTGAACTCCAGCGTGGGTCCACCCGCGACGAGCGCACCTCGCTCCCCGTGTACCTCGACCTTCAACATGTTGCGAGCGGCGTCATGCGTATGGATGTAGTGCACGCGCGTCCCGTTGGCAAAAATGATGTGCGCCGAGGTGTTGTTGTCGTGCTGGTACGCCGACCAGTGGGCTTTCCAGCAGAACGCCGACATCGACGCGATGGGGCCCAGCCAATGGAGCAGATTGTCAAAATGATGACAGCTCATGTCCCACACGCTGGCGAACGGGTAATCAAGCGTATTGACGGTCGGCCGGACTCGGTACTGTGTGTATTCGAGCATGTGTGCGGTGCCCACGAAATACGGACATGACGTATCCTGCAGCGCACGTCGGACGCTTTGTTCCATTGAGTTGTAGCGGTAATTCTGCGCCACCGCCGCCTTGGCACCGGGGCTGCTTCGGACGGTGTTCGCCAGTTCCAGCGCGCTGTGCCAGTCCGGGGCCATGCCTTTTTCGATCAGCACCGCCAATCCCCGTCGGATCGCCTTAATCGCGAGCGGCACGTGCAGAACAGTTGGCACGCACGCGATCACACATGTGATGCCCTTTTCAATCGCATAGTCCATCGCGGCGTCGACATCGGTAAAGCATGCTTCGGGGGAGACCCCGGTCATCTCGCGCGCCATCGATAGCGACGCGGGATTGACGTCGCACAGCGCCCCAGGCACGAACCCAGTCGCGGGCGTCGCATGACGCAAAGGCCACAGGCCTCTGTTCGCCACACCGATGTGTAGCGAACGAATTAGCGGGCTAAGAGGTTGTGATGTGTCTGCTTGCATCAGAGACCTTACGTTACAGGCGTGGTGAAGTTTCGCGCGACTGCATCCAGTTCGCCGTCATCGAATGCTCCGTCGCGCAGGGCGATCAGATACCGCAAATCCAGCATCTGCCCCTGTCTTAAGGTCATGGGTTCGTGAAAGAGAATCGCGTAGTTCCAGAACGTCATCGCACCGGCTTTCGCGTAGATTGGCTGCGGGGCGCGCGGATTGTCCGGGTGACAGACAACGCCCATGCTGACCGTGCGTTCGAGGCTCCCATCGGCCCTGCCGGTCATGATAAACCAGGGTGCGCGCTGACCCGCCACACTTTCACACGGCGAAGCACCCGGCAGGTGGAATTTCACTTCATGCAGTTCTCGACTGCCGCGGAAACTCAGCCCGCCGTATCCGCCCCACGTCGTAAAAGGCGTGCGGTCGAGCACCACATCGGTAACGGCCTGCAGACGCGTCGTCCACTCCATGGTGCGTGTAAAGCCGCCCGCGTTGTGCGTGGGAGCATCCGTGCGTCCGAATCGCAGTTGACGATGTTCGCGCAGCACGACGCCGCGCGTTCCGGTCCACGCAATGTCATGGTCAAACTTTATCTGGCCGTTTGTCTCGACCGAGGCAAGCGGTTCTGCCTCGGAACTCTGCACACCGAATGGCGCGTGTTCCTCCCAGAAGTTCTCGCCATTGATGAATTTAATGGCAAACCAGAGCCCTCGGTGCCATACATGGTCTGACATTTGAAACCCGGACAGGCACACCCCACCGTCGGTTACCAGCGGATGGATACAGGGCTTGGGAAGCCCTGCGGCGTAGCGATAGCAAAGTCTTGCTGCGGTGTGTGTGTCGATCAGCTCGATGGATCGGCCGATCTGCTGTGTGAACTGGTGCATGGGTCAGCTCCGCCGATCGAACTTGAAACCAAGCAGTTCAACGTTGAAGGAACGCTTGTCCTCACCTTTGAAGCGGAAGAACACGGCGCGTCGCCCCAAGTGTGCGCCGGTGTTCATCGTGAGCGTTTCCCATTTTTCGGCACCGACCGCCTCCCCGATCTCCACCTTGCCCGCGAGCACTCCGGTATCGACCGCGTCGAGCCAGACCTCGATGACCCCTGTACCCTCTTTGCGCCGAATCTGGACGGACAGTTGCAGCGGCTTTTCGTCCGCCTTGGCACCAAAATCGAAGTAGCGATAGCCGGCGACCGCACCGTTGGTGTTGTTCACCACCGGATGAGTTTCCCGATCGATTTCGGTGACGTAGTTTCCCCCGCGCAGGACGCAGACGATATCCGCCCGGGTTGGCTTGTATGGATCGAGGCTTTCGGCAAAGCCGAGCGAAGTCTGTTCGACCTCCTTAATGCTTCCGTCGGGCTCGATCGTGATGCGCTCGACGCACGCTCGCCGCGAGAATCCGGTCTTGTTCGTGTGCCGGTGATAGAAAACATACCACTGCCCGTTGATCTTGCAGATCGACCCGTGGATGTTTCCACCGGGTGCGTCACCGGAGTTCTGCACAATGACGCCACCATACGCGAACGGTCCTCTCGGCGATTTGCTCGTCGTATAGACGAGTCGGTGCCCCTTCGCGTAAATCAGGTAGTAAATGTTCCCGATTTTGCGAGGCGAGCACGCCTCGAAAAACACATAGGGCTCTTCAAGGGGAATAATATCAGCCTGATATGTGCCGGGCAGCACATCGACCATCGTCTGAGCGTTCAGTTCCGCCATGTGCGAACGTTTGTAGCCCCAGTAGATGTAGACGCGACCGTCATCATCAACAAGAACGCCAGGGTCGATGTACTGACCCCAGCCACCAAAATCCTTGGGTGATCCCGGAGGGGCAATGATCTTCGAAACCGTCTTGAACGGGCCACCCGGCGTATCACTCACGGCAACCGCAGCGGGCGACCCTACAATGTATGCATACAACCAATACTTCCCGTGGTTTTTGACCACATCAGGAGCGTATAGCTCGTTCCTGCTCCAGTCGACGCTCGCCGGCCCGTTCTCGGTGGGACGCGTCCGGAACGATTCGCTGTCCATCCGCCAGTTCGACAAATCACTCAGCAGCGCAGACCACACGTTGTAAAGATGATCGCAATACCGTTCCGAGTGCGCCGTGTCGTGGGAGCCATACAGGTAGACCCGATCGCCAAAAACGCGCGGCTCGCCATCGGGAATGTATTCCCAACTCGGAAGAATGGGGTTCTGTGCCAACGCAACGACAGGATGCAGGATCATGGGCATAGCGAAGGAGATCCAATAACGCCTCAGGCGCAACAGCCAATTGTCCATCCGAAATCCTCCTCATTGACAAGGCGAACGGCAAAATTATAACGTTCTACATTGGTGTTGTCCAGTGCAATCTGCTTCGGTTGGATGGAATTACTTCCGAATGTAAAAGGGCCGGGCATGACGTCGAGATGACGCAGTTCCTCCACAAGGACATCGGCGTTATGCATACGCCACGCAGTATCTGGAACTGACAACGTTGAAGCAGGTCGTGAAGTGGCTGATAGGCGAAAACTTGCTGCCCGCGACTTCGGCGTTGAAGCTGAAATTGAAGCGTTCTATGGAGTCCTCAACGTACTGTTACACGGAAGCAGAAGTTGCCGAGCTGATCGGCATTTGTCGAGCCGAATCCGAGCTCGGTTGGATCGGCGATGCGATCGAAATCCTGAGCGTCACAGGCATGCGGATCGGTGAGTTGGCTGATGCCCGATGGTCCGATGTCAGCGCTGACCAGAAGTGGATCGAGATTCACGATCATTCAAGGCAGGGAACCTTGACTGATCGGCGGGATGCGCGATCGACGAAAGCGCGACGATCGAGGCGTGTACACATGAGATCTGAACGGGGCTGGGAGCAATTGTCACCTCAGCATGTGGCACATCAACTCCGTCTCGTCCCAGCAAATCTCGATTTTCGGAGAACCCATGAGCCAATGCATATCGAATCGTCACGAAAGCGACCTTGGTGGTCACTTTTCGCCTTTTGGCGACGTTAAGCCAGTCGGCGTGTCCGTCATCGTCCCCAAGGAACTGGCGGCGTTCCCGGCGGTACAGCACACGGCTTGGATGCTGGTCAATCTGCTCGCCCGGTTTGCCGGAGTCGTGAACTGTGTCAGCATCGAATGCCCGCCGGGGATACCGCAAGCTGGCCGCATCATTCCATTGGCTTTGCGCAGTGCCGATCTTGATGTTGCTTTGTTGCATGGAGGGCGTGCGATTGGCGTCGTTCCCGTCGAGAATAATCTGCCGCTTGAAAGAACGATTGTTGTCGGCAATGGAGTCGCATCAACCGACGGCCTTCTTTTTTGCCTGGGCAGTGGGTGGTGTGGCGGCTTTGCCAGGTCGCACGATTTCATGCGAACACTCGATCCGAAATCTTCTCTCCCCATCGGTCCTTACATTGCGGCGTGCCTCGCAGCAGGAGAAGTCTTCAAGGCGGCACGCATGCAAGCGAATACGTACGAATCTCCTGCATCGGCGTTTTATTCGGCTTACTCTCACCGTGCGTCGGATTCGCCGATTCCAGACGGCCCATCGACCGCGAATGCCTCAATACAAGCATCGCTTGCTGGTGTCGGCGCTGTCGGCTGTGCAATGCTTCATGCTCTAGCCGACGCTAAAGGTGTCCAGCCTTTTTGAGCCACGCCGTCAGAGCTTCGGTCTGAATGTCTTGGTGCGTAAAGGGCTCGGTTCTCGCAAGCTTTCGTTCAAAGGAAACCCGCATCAGTGCCTCATGCAGATCGGCGTCGATACCCCACGGGGTTCTGATAATCGCGCTTCGGTATGGCGTTGGTACACCGACGCACTTGTCCCCTGCCCAATGGCGGGCGGACATGCGGCAACTGTCGCCGCAGATGCTCAAGACGGCGTCGGTGTGCGCCGATCCGTCAAGCAGCGACCAGGCGCGTCTGGTTTTGTGCGTTCGACACCGCCTCATACAATACCCGTCATGGGGACTCGAACGATCGCGGATGATCTCCCACAAGTGACTCTGTTTACCGACGGTGCCTGCATCGGCAACCCCGGCCCCGGTGGCTGGGGATTCATTCTTCGCCACCCAGCAAGCGGCCGGTCCAAGGAAGGCAGCGGCGGTGAGCACGGGACCACCAACAATCGCATGGAAATCATGGCGGTCATTCAGGGACTCGAAGCCCTCAAAGGACCCAGCCGCGTGGAGCTGTTCAGCGACAGCCAGTATGTCGTGAACGCGATCCATGAATGGATGCCGCGCTGGAAACAGTTCGGCTGGAAGAAATCACGGAAGAGCCTGAAGGAAATTAAGAACGCCGACCTCTGGCGTCGCTTGGACGGGCTGCTGGTTCGCCATAAGGTTGTCCCGAACTGGGTCCGGGGCCATGACGGGCACATCGAGAATGAGCGATGCGATGTACTTGCCTCGTCGGCCGCTGACCGGATCGCGGCCACTCCACCGCCGCCTGCAGTTGAAGAGACGCCATCTGCTGGTACTCTCTTTGCCGCCACCGAATCTGAGGACGACGAGGCGGACGAGTGAACGGAACCGAACTGGCCAAGATCGTCTCCGCCGCCAGATGCCGCGTCTTTGGCTGGGAGGAAGCCGGAAACGACTGTCACCGTCACGTGCTCGGTGAGCTGATTCAGGCATTCGACAACAGCGAGTCGGCATTGCTTTGTGATCCGAGCTTGGCTCGCAAGACGCTGCGACCACCCGAAAAGCCCTGAAAAAGCAGGCAATTTTCAGTATTCTAACAACAAAAATGCCTGTTTCAAGCATTGCAGAAAGACGCGATTCCGTGCGAATAATGGCAGTATTGGGAGCGGTTCTCAGTAATTACTGAGCGGCGATAACAACCGCATATCGCTATCCGAGCTGGTTATATTGCCCGTTCCGCCTTCCTACTGCGATTGATTACGTCAGAACAAACTCGGCATTTTCGGCCAGATCAGATTTTAGGTGCCACCGCGATCTCGGCCTATTTTCCGCGGTCGCACGACTAGTGCGAGCCTCGGATCACGAACCATGAATACCTCGCTCGACTTGATTGCCCTACTTGTTCAGAATCATCCTGTGGCCGGGCGGCGCGATTTCATTGTATAAACGAGCCATCTCGGCAAGTAGCAGTAGTCGCCGATTTACCAAACTTTGGTACGCGATCGCGTCTTGATCTTGTCGCTGAAATTCCTCAAGTGCGGGCCCAAAGGTTTCCCCTTCATACCCTCTCATGAATGCCTGAATCATAATTCGGCTCTGATATTCAGAACTGAATCTCGCATTGCATCGTGTGAAGACGATTTTGAGCCCCATGAGTACTTCGGAATAGCGTCTGGCCCAGTCGATGATCCGCCTATCAACACCCGACGAATCTATCGATTGAATTTCGAAAAATAGCCGATCGCACATTTCAGCAGCTTGCCCAAAGTCAGTCTGCCCAACAATCGGATACTTCTGCTCTGCTGCGACAATCGCACGGCAGTAGTGAAAGCTCGGCGATGTCGAATTGGCACTCGCGGAACTGTGGGGCACCGCCTGCGAAGGCGGCGCGACTTGCGGAGGCGGCGCAACGTGCGAAGGCGTGTTCTGCGAGGGTGTCGCGACTGTCGTCTTTGACTCCTTTCCGCAGGATTTTATCCCGTTTAGGGCCGCACCGAAAATTATGACCGACCCCACCCAAGCGCCGAATTGCCCAAGTCCGTCTTCCTTTGCCATGGTAGCTCCTTGTGTCGAAGTAATCGCTCCGCCGCCCGACCAAAGGCATAGATCAACCTAGTTGCTCCATTTTGCGACTGAGTTCATCGATGCGACGGTTTAGCGGGTCTACCTGCGCCTCTTCCTCCGTTCCAGCCCGAAAGGATTCTCTGGTAACGAACTTTGTGGGCGGTGAGAATCACCAACTGTCCAGCTTTGACCGGTCGCACCCAAACCGCATACTTATTTTATCGTGCTAGGTATAGTCTGTCGAGATAAACCTAGCGACGCGACATGATTTCTTCGTGGTCGCTTCACGTTCTGGACAAATTGTCGCAGCTACCGTTCGCCAACTCCGCGCAAAAAGGGGGTGGTCACAGGAGGAACTGGGTGCGCGCGCGTCCCTTCATCGGACGTATATCGGTGCCATTGAGCGGTGTGAGGAAAACATCACCCTTCAAACGCTTGATAAACTTGCCAATGCTTTGGAGGTTGAACCGCGGGTACTACTCGCCCCACCCGCCGGTGGTGTGGGGAAAAAGCACTGACTGCACCAATATTCGGTCCTCGCTCCGCTACCGGCATTTTGCGTGCCCATACCCACTGGACCGCCGTCGAACAGCCATGCGGGCAATGAGTACGCATGAGCGTTGTTCGGCCAATGGCGACTGACGGCACACTGCGGACGCCGAGGCAATTGAGATGGCATTGTTTACGACTGCATACCGACCAACCGCCCCTATCGAATGCGTTGGTTCGACCAGATGTTTGGCGGCCGCGGTACGCCCTTCGGCGGGCTGATGGGTCGTGCAGACGTCGCGGGCGAAACGGCATGCGATGGCGGTGCCGGTGAACGTCCTTTCTCGATGATCTGCAACAACGTCGAAACATCCGGGATCCTGCCCGTGATGATCGATCGGGGGAGCAGAAGCTTCGGCACCTGCATCGGCCCGGCGGTGGTGAACCACATGGCGGACTCGCGGAGGGTGGCGTCGATGTCGGGGTTGGTCAGGACTTCTGTGAGTGCCTCAGGGGCGACCAGCGTGTGGGCGAAGGCGGTGGCGCGCTCGATCATGGGCATGGGGTCGGCGTGGACGAGGTGGCGGTCCCAGGCGAGGAAGGCGTCGGGCGAGAGATGATGCATCGCCATCGCAAGACGGGCGTAGGCGCGGGGGTTGTCGTAGGGTGGTTTGGGTGGACGGAGCGAGGGGTGCGTCTGTGGGTCCATGGGGACGGGCAGGATCAGGACCGCCAGGCTGCCAGCGGAGCGGGCGACGGCGTCGAGCAGGAGGCGGTGGACTTGGCAGCAGTCTTTGCAGAGGTAATCCATCATCAACGCGATGACGCGCGGGCTGCTCGGATCCCCAAGCATCGGCCAAGTGTCGGTACGCAACGCAACGCGACCACCCGCGAGTCGGACCGTCGCCGGAGTGGACGCGGGACTTGATCGCCCCACTGAAATATCGGGCTCCAGTGCGGACTGGGGATGGGCAACTGTCGTATCGATGGACGTGGGTGACTGTACCGTCGGTGTTGCTTCGACGATGGTCGCCCCCGACGCCTGTGCATCGGTCACGCTTTGGGGATGGGCACGCAAAATGCCGGTACCGGGGCGAGCAAAATGCCTGCACCTGAGTTAACCATAGCCGCCGGGGGATTGGCGGCAACTTTTTTGCGCTCCCTCGTCAGGCCGTCGGCTTTTCCCTGGGCTGCTTCACAC
>JBGSMH010000474.1:0-1892 GCA_041740275.1 Phycisphaerae bacterium | reverse complement strand
CAAGCCAGCGGCGCATTGAGCAAGAGCCGTCGGGTCAGACGTCCATGCCCCAATGCCGGAAGAACTCGATGATCAGCGGCTGGATTTGACGGTGCAGGGTCGGGTTGGCAAACCCCGCCCACGACAGGCTGGTTGTGCAGTCCAGCGGACCATCCAGCGGGCGACCCAGACCATCGGTGAGTATAACGCCCGCTTCGTGGGCGATCAGCCAGCCGGGGCAGTCGTAGGGATGAACGCACAGGCCCTGTTTCTGCGGGATCAGTTGGTAAAACAGAGGCCGCAGGTCGCAGCTGAATCGATCATGTCCGACGATCAACTCGTATAGCTGTCCGCCGGTGGCGATGTATTGGTCTTCAAAAATCAGTGCCTTGCTGATGTCCGCTGGTCCCAGCAGATTGGCGACGATGTGTTCCATCAGTTCGCTGGCGAGCACCTTGGTGCCGGGGAAGAAATTGCTGACTGACGCAAAGCCGTGTTCGATGGTTTCCACCGGGCTGGGCGCGATCGCCAGCGCGGCGGTCTCATCCGTGCGCAGATCGACTCGAACGCCGTTCGCCCCTTGCCCTTTGATCGCCCACAACACGTCCGCATAGCCCGCCTTGCTGGTGGGCAGTTCGCTCATCACGGATATTTCGATATCGCTCAATCGCGTACCCGGCCCTTTGTTTGGTGCCACGCCCGCCAGCGCCCACGCCGAGCGTTTGTCGTACATGATCCCGCGCGTGCCGTCGATCGGATCGACAATCAGCCGGATCTCGGCGTCCTCTTCCTTCGTCCCACGCGGGAAAACGATGTTGCCTTCGTGGCCGTGCTCGTCTTCCATCCCCTCGGCGATCAGTACCAGCGGGGTCTGTTTGCCCCACTCCTCACAGAACGTCAGCAGGATCGGATCGACTTCCGCATCAATCGCATAGATCGTGTCGGCGGCGGTGATGTGGCTGACCGTGTGCATCGCCTGTTTCGACCGCGCCGCGATCAGGGTCTGGCGAACGATACGCTGAAACGCGATGAGACGATCTACGATGGCTTGAGGATTCGTAATCATAATTTTCAGAAACCGACACTAACGAAGTTCATCCACGGCTGTCGCAGCCGCATCCAGATCGTGCAAATAGACCATGTGCCGCACGCCCGCGACACCCGCCCCGTAATAACCGGCCAGTTCATTGCGGCGAATCTTTCCAACCCATTCGTCGGCGGCGGGATCGATCAGCCCGGCGTCGCTAGCGAGACTGGCGTGGGTGGCGTAGAGCAGGTGCCCGGCTTTGTTCAGTTCCTTTTCGCGATCATTCGGATCGGCAGCAACAGAAGCGGCGCGGAGCGAGTCGATGAAGTTCTGCACGCGATGCGCCCCAAAGATGTGGAAGTCAGTCGCCGCCTGAACCGGGTAGTGGGCGTCGAGGGCGATGCGGATTTGAGGGTCGTGTTGTGGGTGATGGTCGATCAGATAAGTGCCGCCGCGGAGGGTTTCGGGGAGAAAGGCGCGGAAGTAGCGTCGGTAGTCGTTCAGGGGCAGGTTCGCCAGTTGCCCGTGCAGCGGGTCGGCGAGCATCTGTTTCCCTGCCGCGACGCCCATCTGGCGAATTTTTTCCAGGATAAGCCGATGCCCCATCGCCGAGGCGACGCGGATGATCTGCTGCTGTTTTGCCCATGCCGATTCGTCGGGCTGAATGTCGATGACGCCGATGCCGATGGCGCCCGCGAGCGGGACGATCTCGGATGCATAATCCGGTTGGCACGATTGGCAAAGCAGTGTGCGATCGGTGGCGCGGGCAACGGTCGCAAAATCCCGAGCGGGACAGGTTGAAGCGGTGAATTGATCGCAGGCGTCCAGCGCGAACTTTGGTAGTTCCGATTCATCCACACCCATGGCCCGCAGCATCGCGACCGCG
>JBGSMH010000473.1:0-2168 GCA_041740275.1 Phycisphaerae bacterium | reverse complement strand
AACGGGTGCAGGTCGTTGATCTGATCGACCAGCGGGTGCGAGGTCGTCTGTTGCACAAATCGGGTCAGAAGAAAGGTCGCAAACAGCGCCAATCCCAGCAACGGCAGGCACGCCAGATACCCCCCGACACCGGCCAATACTTCGCGAAACACACCCGTGCCCGTATGCAGCCCGACATCCGCCCGGTACTGCGCCCGATCCGTTCCCCGCATGATCGGCCAGGTCAGGCCGACGGCAAACGCGATCGTCAGTGGGATCATCCGCACCACCAGCGACGCGCCGGGTGATAACAACTCAATCGCCAACGACCCCATGACAAACAGCCCCAACCAGATCGCAAACGCCTCCACATACCGCCCCGCCGGTGCGGTGGGCGAGCGAACCGCAAAGTTGATCTTCTTGGTTGCCAGAAAAATAATCGCCAGGATCCCCATCGTCAGCCCCAACGCCAACACGCCCAGTCCCGCGATGATCGCCACGACCACCACCACAAACACCCGGCGGGCTTGCTCAATCGCCACCGGACGCGTGGCCGGATCAGCCAGTTTGGCGAACCACGGGTACGCACGGGCAAAGGCGGAATTCGATTCGATTGGCTCGATCACCGGTTCTTGGTCGTTGACCACCGCCTTAACTATCGCCGCCGCCTGATGCTGAGCGGGAGTGGTCGCCAGTGAATCCAGTTGCTTGACCATTTCGTCGGACTTGCCCTCAAGACCTTCCAGCCCCCGGGCGGCAGTAAATGTGTATTGCCCGCTGAGCTGAAACTGAAAATCCACACCCACTTCGGGTTTTGAGTTCTCAGCCTCCTTCTTCCCCAAATGGTTCATCAGCGGCAGCGCGATCGCGACCGACAGGATCACCCCCCACGCCAGGATCGGCCACAGCTTCGACTCCCCCACCGGCAGACGATTTTGCGAAACATTCGACATGCGCCCGATCCTAGGGTTTAGCAATATTCCTGTCGCCGCCTTCCTTTCGTAATAACAGGAAATGCGTTGGAACCGCAGATGAAACGCTGATGAACGCGGATCGGATCCCCGATTTTTGATCGCAAGCCTGCCCACTGCTTTTCACTTGTTGCATTTGTTGCATCGGATTTGGTCCATACGAAAAACGTAAGTCTCCGCCGCGGCAGACCTTAGGAATTTCGACGCTCCAAAAGTGTTGCGCGCCGCGTGCAACTGTTGCAACTCCTACCTTTCCGGCCGGAAATCAAGCCTTTCCATTCACTTGCCAAACCCCGAACGGAGCGCGATTTACAAGGCAACTATATCCCCGTCAACCTCAGAAGTCGGCGGTAAAATCAGGGAAAATCGCCTATTTCCCGCCGAGGTAAGGCCAGGCATGGGACGCAGATCGCACGGATGGATTCAGATAAACACGGATGGTGACTTGGGCTACCCAGCCCATGTTCCCCTCAGACCCGACAGGCCGTCAAGCGGCGGGCTATCCGGCCTTTCCGCGCAGCCATTCAGGTGGCGATCCGCCTCCTGTCCAGCCCCAGTCAAGCAACATCTCAACGAACGCCTCGTCGTTTACTTCGTGCGGACTTTTCGGCTCACTCAAACACGAGTACCCGTACCCCAATTCCACGAGCCGATCCGCGTGTGGTCGGATCAACGCGTAGTCGGTAACCAGCAGCATCCCGTTCTGACCGCCGAACTGCTTGAGCAGCACGGGGACCGTCAATGTCGCCCCTTCCACCGACAGAGTGAATGGAATCGCGACGGAGAGCCCGAACCGCGAGGCTAGATCGGCCCATTGTTTCTGGAATGGCGTCATGCTTTTGTGTCGGATAGCGAACAGGACTTTGTGCCGAGCTCGCCTTGAGGCCACCGTTAAACGATTAGCGTCGGACGCACGGGGCATCAAGTCTGGTTGAACTGAACCGGCCGCTGGTGTGGGGATTCTAACGAACGGCCTCGGGTTTGTCGCTCGCGCGTTTGTCGCCCGCGCGAGGCCTTTGCGCTTGATGCAGGGTGGGAGGCATAGTTGTGTGCTTATCCCGCCTCGGCCGCCGCGCGTTCGAAGTCTCGCAAGCGCGCGCGAATCGCCCCGTGGTTGATGGCGGGAACGAGCACGGACTTGAAGAGCGACACATCCGCTTGATCCACTGGCAACCCATTGTTCAACCGCTCGGTGACGATGTGTGCGATGGATACGGC
>JBGSMH010000472.1:0-5952 GCA_041740275.1 Phycisphaerae bacterium | reverse complement strand
GATCAAATAGCTTGGCGGCGATCGCCAGGACACGTCGTTCGTGCTGACAATCCCCCAACTTCCGCTGCACCCAACGGGCGGCGGAGACTTCGCAGTCCGTTGCGAACAACCCACGCGAAATGCCATTCATGCAATACCTCTCTGCCTGACTTCCCTGTCGGCAACATCTTCGCCGGGAATTATAACAATGGCGCTAAGGAATTGTTAATAAATGTATCTGGGTATTTGCCCCAGACACAAAAGGCTCGACCGAATCATCGGTCGAGCCAGGGTGCTTGGTGCTGGGGTGCATAAAACCAACTCACCCGCACGCGTCGCCGGCCGCGACACATGCGGGTGATGGATCAGATGAAGGTCAACGTCACCGACTTAGTGCTGCCAACGGTGCCTTTGGCAAGGTCGGCAGAGTACGGGGTGGCGGAAACGGCGTAGGTTCCGCCGGTCGCGTACCAGCTTGAAGCCTGCCCGGCGCTGTTGGCGAACAGCTCATAGGGCGCAACGTTCTCAATGCGAGTGGCGCGACCGGTCCAGCCCATCTTGACGCTCTCGGTCCCGCCGCTGGCGAGTGCGAGGATCTGGATGTTGCGGGTCGACAGACTCGACAGCTTAATGGTCGTCGAGGCGGTGATATTGCTGTAACCGCTTAGTGCCACGCCCGTTGAGGCGTTGATGATACTAAATCCGCTGACCGACGGAGGGGTGAGTGTGGTGCTGGGGGTCGTTCCGGTCGTGCCGTTCACAAAGTTGATTGTGAAGGTACGCTTCGTGCCCGCGGTGCCAGACCCGCCACTGGTGCTGAAAGGCTGGGCACTGAAGGTGAACGACCCGGCCGAGAACGCCCTGCCGTAGATGTCCTTACCGCTGTTGCCGTCGCCGTACATGGAGAAAGGCGCAACGCCTTCGGTACGGGTTCCGCCATCACGCGTGAACGTCACGCTCTTAGCACCCGAACTGGTCACTGCGGTGAATCCGAGATTCTTGCTCGACAGCTTCGACAGATCGATCGTCATGCCGTTGGTGACAGACGAGTTGATGACTTTGTCGGTGCTGGTGTCCCAAAGCTGGATGGCCGCGACCGAAGGAACGGTTGACGGGGTTGTTCCGGTGGGAGGCGGCGTAACGGGATCGGGGGTCGGGGTGGGTGCCGGGGGAACGATTACCGATCCGCCACTAAAGCTGTTCTTGAAGGTCTTGTAAGTGCTGTAGAACGGTTCGTTCTTAGCCCCGCTGCTGTACAAGATTCCGCCTGGTCCCGCCATCGAGTTGACGACCGTTGAGGAGAAGTAGTAAGCGGCGTAGAAGTTATCGCGAATCACAGGCCAGAACTCGGCCACTCCTTCTGCCCAATAGGTCTTGTTGCCATTTCGATCTCGAATGTTCCATTCGCTGGCGACCAACTGCTTGCCGCCGATATAGGACTTGACTTCGGCGATCTTCGCCTTGAGGTCGGACAACGTGCTGCGGTAGGGGTGATACCCGATATAATCGGCGTAATTCAGCATCCCAGCACCGACCATGGCTTTGATGTCTTCCGGGTTCCAACTCGGACCGGCAGAGACGACCTTTTCCCCGGCGGCTCGGATGACCTCCGACGCGGGCTTGAGGTACTTGGTCACATAGCTGGTAACGGTGCCTCTCCAATAGGTATCGTGATCGGGCTCATTGCCCACCTGCCAGCGATCGACAGCGCCTTTGAGCCCGGTGTCATTGACCAACCAGTCAAACAACCCACGGACTTGAGCTTCCGACCCGTTAATCCCGTTCTTGGGGACCACTGCCAGCATCACGTCAAACCCATCAGACTTAAGTGCCTTGACCAGTTTGAACACGCCGGACTCGGCTCGAGTGTTGTAGTCGGAAAATCCGAACCACATGCGAACCGACTTGGTCCCGGTGTCACGAAGTGCGTTGACGATCGTCGAATAATTGCTCGACGACATGTTTACGACGTTGATGCCCAACGAAAGCGATGAGGCGAACAACTTTCGATCTTCAAGGGCTTCGACCGTCACAGGACTGGCTGCGCGGGGATTCTGATTGTGCTTTTTCAGCATGGAAGGGCTTTCCTCAATATGCGACAGCTTGCGCTTGTCTGGGATTCGACACCGGCGTTCCAACTTGCCGGGTGGAAGTGTCGCGGCAAACTACACCGCAGACATTTCCTTGTCGTCTTGCCTGACCCACACCTGAAGTACGGACCAGCTTAAAAACTCAAAACGCCAAGAACCTGTAAAAATCGTCGCACGACACGGGTTCAGACACCCGCTTTGCGGAACGAGGACAGTAAAAAGTCCTGCATTCCAGCACCTGCCCAGATTGACAGATGCCCGATGTGCTATCCGAAACTTGCTGTACTTGTCAGAAATCTCTGACAATACCCAGTCCGGATGACCGCCGATCCCTGACCGGCGGACTGGTTCAACCTTATGACGGATGAGACAAACGCTTTCAACACCCGAAACACAATTTTTCCTCAACTTTTTTTCATCACTTTGCCGACATGAGGAAGATCGTTACAACAACGATCTCCAAACCCCCGATTCTGGCCCAAAAACCGCCATCAACTCTTATCAAAAACCAATGACCCGTTCCGGAAAATTTTAGGGTGCGACAATTTGCCCCGCTTCTTTTAATGCCCGTTGCAGCACCAGCACCTCCCGTTTGCCCCCTTCGTTGTACGCCAACCCGCGCACAGAGCCGATAACTCGCCATTGCACGCGAACGTCGTCGCGCGTCGTTTCCCAGACCCGCCGCGTCAACACCACCCATGGAGGCCAATCGCTTTGCGGGGCGTCGTTCAAATAATTGTCATCCGATTGCTCGCGCAACCCCCCGCCCTGATGAAACGCCAGGCTCGGCTCCTTGTAATCGATCATGTACCCGTGTGCCGCATACCCCCCATTGTCGCGCATGATACCGGCGATCTGCGCGCTAATCCGCAGCGGCTGATAACGTGGAAGAAACAGCGAATAACTCAATCCGACGAGCGCGATCATCCCGATGCCCATCACCCGCGCCGCAGCGAATGTCCTGCCCTCTGAAAACCGGATCGCCGTCATCACGCCCATCACGATCGCGACAACCGCGATCACTGTTGCAACGATCATCGGCACAACGTCGAACTGCCCCGCCACCACAAGCCCCCCCCACGCGCCAAGACCGATCAGCGAAACGATCCCCGCCCAAACCCAGACCGCAACGCGGAAGTCTCGCCGCTTCAAATCCGTAAACGCGCCGCGCGACGCGCGCAACAGCATATCGGCGACCAGATACGCGATCGCCGGATAGGTCGGGAGCACATAGTGCGGCAATTTGCCGGCCACCAGTTCAAACATCACCCACGGGCCGATCCACGCCGCCAGCGCGAATCGCGTCAGCGGATTGCGTCGCTGCTGCCAAGCGTTCACCACCGCCGCGGGGATAAGCAGGCTCCACGGAAAATACGTCCCCCACACCGCCAACGTGTAATACCCGGGCGGCCCGGTGTGGCCTTCGTGTCCGCTTCGCGCCCGGTCGATCACGTCATGCCCGATCGACGTCGTTAAGAACCCGGGTGCGCGGTTTTGGATCAGATAGAGCCACGGAAACACCACCACAAACACCACCGCCAGCACCAGCGGCACGATCAGCGCAAAATGCCAACCGACAAATCGTGCCGGTTCGGTCGGCTGGATCAATCTGCGATTCATTCCCCACAGCGCGATTGCGGTCATTACATGCACGCCGACCGCAACCGGGCCTTTGGTCAGCCCCGCCAACCCGATCGCGATGCCCATTGCGATCGTCGTCCAGCCGCAAAACCCGTATCGCCACAGCCGGTACAGGCACAGTTGGCCGACGGTGATAAACAGCAACAATACCGAATCGGTCAGCGACATCTTGGCCGACCCGATCGCCAGCGCGCAAGAGCCGAAGATGAAAATCGTCCACAGTGCCCGGTTTGACCCCGCCTCTCGCCGCAACGCCTCGGCCAGGATCACCAGAGTCAGCAACATCGCGACGACCGACGGAAACCGCGCCGCAAATGCATTGTCGCCAAAGACCCACATCGACGACGCCTGACACCAGTAGATCAGCACCGGCTTGGCGGTTCGGACAGTGTCCAGAAAACGCGGCACGACCCAATCCTCGCTGGCGAGCATCTGTCGCGACGTCTGTGCATACCGTGGCTCATCCCGATCCCACAGTTGCACCGAGGCGTTGCCAAGCAGATACAGGACCGCCAGCGCAGAAATGATCGAGACGAAAATCCATCGCCGTGCACCAAGGTTCATTAGGAGCGACAGTGTACCGGGCAAAGCGTGACGTGTCTTTGCATCAATCGGGCTACAATCCGGACATGGTGACTTTCTCTTCTCAAGCGGCCGAGTATTTCTTGTACACGATCATCATCGTGGGGGCGCTATTTCTGATCTGGGCCGGCTACATGGTCGGGCGCATGCTGGCGATGTCGCAGTCGCAAAAGCGGATCAAGCAGAACGAAAGCGATCTGTTTACGGCCCAGACGGGTTTCAAGAAACTCTACGAGGGCGAGATCGCTACGCTCAAGTCGCAGAACGAGGCGCTGAAGGCACAGGCGACCCAGTTGGAGCATCGCGTCGAAGAGTATCGCAAAAAGGCCGCTGGCTTTGGCGGGTTATTTTCGTCATCCAGCAAGAAATCTGACGCGATGTACGCGCTTCTACTGGAGAATGAAGCGTTGGAAGAGGCATTGCACAAACAGAACCAGAAACTCAACACCGAGCGCACCGATGCCGTCCAGGAAAGCCTCCGCAACATCAGCTATCGGCGGGTGCTGATGAGCCAACTGCTCAATGACAACCGCATCAAAGACTACGTTCGAGATATTCTCGAAGATGAAGGCCGATTACCCACCGTCGAACAGCCGAAGCTCACCAATGAGTGACATCAATGGGCCACATCAATGAGTCTTTGCTTCATCCCCGGACGCCGGACGCAGGATCGACGCGACGACGGCGATCACGAGCAGTCCGACCACGACCAACAGGCTATACAGCGGGTCAATTTTGATCGACTTTTGCGCCGCCAGGCCAATCACATCCAGATAGGGCGGAATGCTTAGCAGCAGCAATTTCACGCCGACAAACGCGAGGATGACGATCAGAGCGGGTTTGAGATACCGGAACTTGGCAATCAACGCCGCCAGGCAGAAATAGAGCGCGCGAAGACCCAGAATCGCGAAGATGTTACTGGTGAAAACGATGAACGGGTCAGGCGTGATGGCGAAAATCGCCGGGATCGAATCGACGGCAAAGACCAGGTCGGTGATTTCCACCATGATCAACGCCAGGAACAGGGGCGTGATCGCAGTTTTTACACTCAACGTCCCCTCGCGCGGCGGGTCCTGTCTCAGCTTGCCGGTGGCCGGGTCGGGCGAATAGGTCGGGGCCTCGGTTCGACGGGTAAAGAACTTCTGCCCATCATAAAAATCGGTCACGCGGTAGAACTTTTTGACGAGTCGGACGATCGGATTCTTGGACGGGTCCGATTCGCTCTTGATCAGCAGCATCTTGATCGAGGTCAACAACAGGAACAGGCCAAAGATGATCAGGATCCACTGATACGCCATGATCAGTTCCCCGCCAATGCCGATCATCGCGCCGCGCATGACCAGTGCGCCGACAATGCCCCAGAAGAGAACGCGATGTTGATATTTACCGGGGATCGCGAAGAAGCCGAATAGCATTGCGATGACGAAAATATTGTCCATCGCCAGCGACTTTTCAACGACATAGCCGGTCAGGTACTGCACCGCCGCCGTCCAGCCGCTGACCTGGCCGTAGATGATCAGCGGTGCCCCCACGTCGTGGGCGGCGGCGGGGTTGTACATTCGGGTTTCGGCACCCAAACCCAGCCACTGATTCTCATACGCCAGATAGATGAAGCCCGTGAACGCGATCCCCAAAGTCAGCCACACGACCGACCAGCCGA
>JBGSMH010000471.1:0-13531 GCA_041740275.1 Phycisphaerae bacterium | reverse complement strand
AGTTTAGCGCCGGGTTCTGAAGCAACGTCCGGGCCTGCTGGATGCGCATCTCCCTCACATGGTCGAAGACGCTCTGGCCGGTCTGCTGTTTGAAGAGACGAGCCAGGTGCTCTTCGCCTTTGCGGACATGCCAGGCGATGTCGGCCAGTTTGATAGGCTGGACATAGTGTTTGAGGATGTACTCCCGCGCCGCCGCGACGATCTGCCGGCTGCCACCGGTATCGGTCTGCGTCCGCCCCGCCTTGCCGCGTTCGAGTGAGCGTGAGACGGCGACGAGCAGTTGCAGGCAGATGGAGCGCACCTGATGACGGTAGCCGACGGCACGTTGCTGGGTCTCGGTCCGGAAATCATCGATCAGCCGGAGCATGTCGTTGTCGATCCCGCCAGAGACGTGCTGCACGCGGTCAAAATGGTGCAGTATGTAGTCGGCGAGGTCCGTTTCAGGCCGACGGAACCGCCCGGCGGCAGGCATGTTCAGGAAACGCTCGTCGAGGAACATCCGCATCACATGCAGCGGAACGGCATCCGGCTTGCGATTGATGTAGATGTGCCGCCCGACCACCGGCGCGACCAAGATGTCGCCAGCCACCAATTGCTGGCGACCTTCGAGTCCTTCGATCTCGTGCTCGACCTGGCCTTCGAGGACGAAGATCAGCTTAAAGTGATGCTTCTTGAGCCGCAACTGCCCAGCCTTGGGGATGACGAAGACCGTTTCATCCACTAACAGAAACGGCGGTCCGAGATTGTCCACCGCGTGCGGCGAGTAGCCCATGTCTAGAGAA
Source organism: Phycisphaerae bacterium (assembly GCA_041740275.1). Taxonomy (GTDB): domain Bacteria; phylum Planctomycetota; class Phycisphaerae; order Tepidisphaerales; family Tepidisphaeraceae; genus BPJO01. The sequence continues at coordinate 12,749 of JBGSMH010000471.1, read as the reverse complement.
TACAACAGAGGTCAAAATAGTGAAAGGATTGTCAATCGCGGCTAACGACGTCGAGCGATCGGCATGATCTAATCTGAGCCTAACGATTATGAAAACCGCCCAAACACGAGCGCTGGCCCTGCGAGCAGTTCGTAAGCACCTTGAAGTCATCGGCAGTTTCGACCACTACACTGGCATCGTGACGTTGCACGGATTGGCGCGACTGGCAACGATTACCGGCGATCCATCCGTCATTGAAGAAGCCCGGCGGCAATTCATGCCGTATGCGCTGGATCAACGTCATTTCCCATGCAATTTCCCCAACTATCTGTGCGGCGGGAACGGTGCGGCGTACCTGCTTTGGAAAGGACACCTGCCGGAGGTGGAGTCCCTGGTACGCAGCCATGCCGACCAGATTCTCAACGAGGCACCGCGCGACGCGGATGGCATTTTGTGTCATCCAAACGCACCGGAACACGGCCGGGTATTCATCGATGTGGCGTTCGCTATCTCGCCATTTCTGCTCTTCGCGGGCCTCGCGTTGGCAAATGAGCAGTATCTGGAGGAGGCGATCCAGCAGACGATCAAGATGGTTCGCCTGCTGCGCAATCCAGAGAACGGCCTGATCCACCAGAGCCGCAACTTCAACGGGCAATTGCCCGGGCGCATCTCCGAAGATGCCTGGAGCCGCGGCAACGGCTGGGGGGCATATGCCCTGACAGAACTGGCCTGCTATCTGCCGGATCAGCATTCCCGCAAAGCCGAAGTAGTGACGATGTATCGCGAGCATGTTGAGGCATGTGCCCGCGTGCAGGATATTGGCGGGCTGTGGCGACAGGAGATGACGGAGAAGGACGCCTATATCGAGACGTCCGGTTCGGGGTTGATGCTCTACGCGATTGGTTCAGGTTTGTCGGCGGGGATATTGGATGAATCGCACCGGCCGCGCTTCGAGCGCGGCATCGCGGTGCTTCTGGCGTATATCAGCGACGAAATGGACATCTATCACACCTGCCGCGGGTGCCTCTGTCCCGGCAATGGAACAAAGCTCGACTACATGGCCCGCGCACCGGTTGTAAACGACGCCCACGCGTTCGGGCCGGTGGTCCTGGCGATGGGGCAGGCTCATGCCCTGGGCATCGAGCAGATCAGCCGACTTTCAGAACGGACAACACGATGAACAAGCCCGGAATGCAACTTGACGCCCTCAAAGCCGCTCGCGCCGATCGATCGCTGGCGGCCTTGCCGATCTCCGACAAGGAATTGTGCGAACGATATGAGGCACTATTCAGTGCCGCCGTCAACGATGCGCTGCGCGAACGACAATTGGTCCGCCAGACACTGCCGAACAACATCATGCCCCTGCGCGACACGATGAAAGTCGCCGGACCGGCATTTACGATCAAAGGCGCCAAGAGCCTTTTGATCAAGGACGAGATGAAGGAGCGGGCCGAGATGCTCGAATCCATCCCCGCGCATTCGGTCGTCGCGTGGGACACTTCAGGCGACGACGAATCGGCGCAATGGGGTGAAGTCATGACGATGGCGGCAGTGAAACGCGGGTGTCGCGGCGCGGTGGTGGATGGTGGCGTGCGCGACACCGATCGCGTGCTGCCGCAGAACTTTCCCGTTTTCGTCAAATACCGATCGTCCAACGGCATGCTCGGGCGTTTCCGCATCAGTGGGTGGCAGATCCCCATCCGCATCGGTGACGTCGACATCTTCCCGGGCGACATCGTTTTCGGTGATATCGATGGCGTAATTGTCGTGCCGCGCGAGATCGCGTACGACATACTCCTCCGATCCGAAGAGATCGCCAATAGTGAAGGCCAGCTCAAGAAGTGGGTCGAAGAAGGCCTGCCCGCGACCGAGATCGTCAAGCGTGGGGGATATTTTTAGGATCAGAGTGCACATGAAAAACTTGAAAGACCTAGTTGTTGTTATCACTGGCGCGTCCAGCGGGATCGGGCTTGAAAGTGCCCGTCGATTCGCTGATGCGGGAGCCAAGACCGTCCTGCTCGCCCGATCGGCCGATCGCCTCGCATCGGCGGAGAAAGCGGTGAAGGGGTCGGTCGCGATCGCGCTGGACATCACCGATGAATCGGCGGTGCAGAAGGCATTTGCAGACATCGAACAGCGCGTCGGACCGGTTGATATTCTCGTCAATAACGCCGGTACGGGCTTTGCGACCGATTTGTCGACGGTGACGCTCGAAGACTTTCGAAAGATCTTCGAAACCAACGTGACCGGCGTGTTTCTGTGCTCGCGCGCGGTGCTCCCATCAATGAAGAGCCGCCAGTGTGGGCATATCATCAATATCTCGTCGATCGTCGGAAAAGTCGCCAACCCCAACGCGCCGCTCTACTGCGCCAGCAAGTTCGCGCTCAACGGCTACACGTCCGGACTACAGCAACAGGTGTCGGCCGATAAGGTCCGGGTGTCGATGGTGTCGCCGAGCGCCGTCGATACGGCCTATTGGGGTGATCGCCCGGTCGACCGAACGAAGTTCCTCAAGCCCGAGGAAGTCGCCGAGGCGGTGCTTTTCGTGGCATCGCAGCCTGACGGCGTGCTGATTAAGGACATCGACCTCACTGCGCTCCGGTAACAACTATGCCACTATTTCTCTCCAATATTGAGCGAGACGCCATCCACAAACTCCGCGTGACTGATCCGGTCATGTCGGGCATGTACTGGGGTTTGCTGAACCGCGCCGAGCGACGGGCCGCTTCACCCAACCTGTCGGGGCTGGGCACGACGACGCACTGGTGGCATCACGCGTCAGAGTTCCTCACCGATGGTGCGATGGCAATCGCGATCCACTACAAGCCGCCCGAGGCGATGACCGCCTGGCTACGCAGCACGACGCTGTCGATCGTTCGACGTCCGATGTCCGACTGGATCGGCCCGGCGTTTCGAAATCACACCCACAACCCGCCGATCGGACATCTTGAGACCGCACATCTGGCTTGGTCGGTCGCGATTGTGCTCGATTTGGCTGGCCATATCTTTACCGACGCCGAGCGAGATGAGGTCGTCTCGACTCTGCGAATCAAGGGATTGGCGCCGTGCAAGGCGTGGATCGACCACGATCGCGTCGCCGCCAATTGGCGATGCATCCTGAACGCGGGCGTCGCAGTCACGGCCGCAGTGATCAACGATGTCGAAGCGATGACGCGGGCAGCAAGTGTCTACGCGGAGTGTTCTGACTTCTTCCAGCCCGATGGCAGCTACGCCGAATCGCTTCAGTATGGCAATTACGCGATGTACGGATTGGTGCTCGCCCGCGAGGCACTCGTGCGACGCGATCCGTCGCTGGAGGCACAACTGCCGCTGGGGGGCGCATACCGCAAACCGTCATGGGATGCCGCTTCACTGCTGTACCGCAAGCCGCTGAGCGGATGGGGCTCTACGCCGTTGGCTCGCAGCGCAAATTTCAACGATAGCGCCGCGATCTACCGCGCCTCTGCCGACGTGCTGTTGCACACCGCAGCGTGCGCGAAGGAGAAGTGTCCGCTCGAGGCCGGCCTGGCGCGATGGCTTTTTGAAACCCTTTACCTGCCGATCGTTGACGACGGACACCATGACCAAGCGTCCTTCGGGTTCGTGAATGATTTTGGCTTCCTCTCGCTGCTCACCTGGCCCAACGCCGCCAGTGCGATTTCGCCAACCGACGCCATGTTGCCGCTTACGACCGGTTTCACTTGCGGCGACACATTTGCACGCGACGCATGGGATGGTCGTACCATTCTTGCGATGCGAACTGGCACCGAACCCCTCCACGCCAGCGGGCACGGGCATGGCGATTTCAACAGCTTTATCCTCGCTCACAATCATGAGCGCCTTCTGGTCGACCCCGGACACAGTTGCTACCGCAACGTGACACACGCCTTGGAAACTTCGACCGAAATGCACAACACCTGCACTTTCACTGATTCGTCCGGCGGGCTAATTCAGCAGCGTGTCGCCAGGAAACGGCGTCAGGTGGGTGAATCGCCCTGGCATGACGGTGTCCGCCGGTTGTTGCTGGCCCGATCGGGTGACGTCTCGGTCATCGCTTCGGACGCCGCGGTGGTTTGCGGCGCACCGATCCAGGAATTCACCCGGACATGGATCCTGTGCGGCAGTCATGTGCTGTTTCTGGTCGATCGCATCCGTGCCGTTGCGCCAGTCAGGACGCAATGGAACTTCCTCCTGAACAATCGCGACGGCCTGCTCGACCTGAAACAACCCGCCGGTGATCGACTCGTCGCACGCCGAGGCGCAGCGGCCATGAAACTATTCCACCTTGGCTCAGCCAGGGCGAGCGGACCGTTTTACGCACTCGTCCACGACGCTTACCATCCACAGCCGAACGAACTTGGCGAGGGACATACCGGCAGCGGCATGCTGGTTCGCTGGAGCGACCCCAAACCGGCCACCGAACGAACTGTCATCCATGCCATCGCAGTGGATGAACCCGGCCGAATCGCCGGCTGGCATTTGAAAGTCGCCGGGCCCGATCAAGCCGTCCTCGAAGCGCCCGGCGGGCAATCGGTGTGGAAATTGTCGATCGGAATAGACCAGATGATCATCGAAGAATCCGTCGCCGGTGTCCGGCACGTCGTCACGCAACGCGATGAGTGGAGCTTACAGTCATGAAAGCAGCATACTACGAAGGCAACAAGACGTTCCGCATTGGCGATAGCAAACCCGCGTCGCCGGGTCCGGGTGAAGTGCGAGTCAAAGTCGCGTATTGCGGCATCTGCGGAACCGATATCCACATTTTTCACGGCGCTATGGATAAGCGTGTGAAGATCCCGCAGGTGATCGGGCATGAAGCCTCCGGCGTGGTCGCCGAGGTCGGACCGGGCGTAACCAACGTGATCCCCGGCGACCCGGTGGTGATTCGACCGCTGGACAACCGCGCCGAGGTGCCCGCCGACCGGGGGCAAAGCCATATCTGCCGGGGACTGAAGTTCCTCGGCATCGATTCGGCGGGCGCGTTCCAGCAGTCTTGGACCGTACCCGCTTTCACATTGCACAAGGCACCCGCCGTCGTCGATCTGAAGCTGGCGGCACTCGCTGAGCCCCTGGCCGTTGCCTGTCATGATGTTCGCCTCGGTGCGGTGCAGGCGGGCGAGCTTGTAGTCGTCATGGGTGCCGGGCCGATCGGTATGTTGGTGGCACTGGTCGCGCGGGCCGCTGGGGCAAACGTGATCGTCTCAGAGATCAGCGAATACCGCCTGAACTTCGCCCGCAGCGTGGGCCTCGAAGCGGTCCACCCCGGCCAGGTCGACCTGAAGGCCCTTTGCGATCAACGCAGCAACGGCAGTGGTGCGGATGTCGTGTTTGAAGTCTCCGGTGCCAAGTCGGCGGCGCTGTCCATGACAGACCTGCTTGCGATTCGCGGGCGCGTGGTGCTCGTGGCGATTTACCCACAGCCGGTGGAACTAAACCTCTTCCACTTCTTCTGGAAAGAGCTGCGGCTTCAGGGTGCGCGCGTATACGAACCGCAGGATTACGAGCGGGCACTATCGCTGATCGCTTCAAAGGAACTGCCCTTGGAGCGTATGATCACCAAGGTCGAGCCGCTGGATCGGATCCAGCAGGCGTTCACCGACCTGGAGACGAACCCGAACGCAATGAAGATCCTCATCGAGCTGCAATCATGACATTCACCACGCGAGAGTTTCCACTGCCGGGTTTGTGGGCGTTACACAGCTATTACACGCTGTACCCGTACGCGCCCGACGGCTCCGGCCGCATCCTTGTTGCCGGGTGTGATCTAGCTAGCCAGACGGTCAAGGTGCTGGTTCTGGATCGCAACGGGCGCGTACAGCACCAGTTCGGCAAGGTTCCTGCGACTGCAAGTTTCTGGCACACCGGGCTGTGGCAAAGCTGGTCGCCGGATGCGCGATTCGTCTACTACCAGGATGGTACGTTGAAGGCACCCAAGGTTGTTCGTCACGAACTATCCAGCGGAAATCAGGTCGTCGTCAACGCCGATCTGGAAGGCATCCCTCCCAGCGGTGAGCCGGGCATCTCCTGTCCCCACGGAATGCTGTATGCGGCCGGGTATGGCGATGATGTTTACAAACCGCAGGATGCGCCGGTCCCGTTCCAGGCGCGCGATGACCACGGCATATCGAGTGTCACATTCGATCCACCCCAGGAGAAGCTGGTGCTGTCGGTCCGGCAGATTCTTCAGCAGCATCCCCAGCGGGATCGCATTTTGGCTGCTGATGCACAGGTGCGGCAGCAATACGGTGACGATGACGGCGTGACTTTGATGGCATACTGCGTCCGCTGGAACCCGGCCGGCGATCGGTTTCTGTTCTACTTCGGCAACCACGTCGCGGCACCGAAACTGCGCGGCGAGCCCAAGCTCGGCTGGGTTTTCACCGCCGACCGGGCGATGAAGTCGATTCACCTGGCGCTGGACGTGAGCGCCGGTCGGCGCGGCGTACACTGGGGCTGGCAGCCGGATGGTGAACGGCTGATCGGCTATGGATCGCATCCGGACGATCCGGCGCGCATGTGTCTGTCCGAAGTGCGCTTTGACGGTAGCGACTATCGTATGCTCAGCGAGCACCGCAGCGGCGGGCATCCGTCCGTCAGCCCAGCCGACGACGATCTGATCGTCACTGACGAGGGCATCCCCGGCGGCGGCGCGGTGGTGTTTATCTCTCGCAAGACCGGCACCGAAGTCGGTCGAGTGCCCCTGAAAAAATTCATCGGCGATCACGAACCGCCGGGTCGCAACGCACTGCGCGTGTGCCATCACCCCGTCTTTAATCAAACCGGCGACCGCGTACTGTGCAATTCACTTCCCGGCCCAGACGCCACCCTCGTGGAGATCAGCCTATGAGCTTCTGGATCTGGATCGACGGCGGCTACTCCATGCTGCCGCACGGCAAATCGTGGCGACAGCGTTTTTCGCTGTGGGCCGGTCGTCGTCTGGCGACCCGACACCGCCATGTTCACGTCGATCCAACCTGTCGCCTCAGCCCTGAAGCCCGCATCCACCCGCGCACGGGCGAGATCCACATCGGAGCCAGGACCACCATCGCCGCCCAAGCCATCGTGCAGGGCAACGTGCAAATCGGCGAGGATTGCTCCGTGCAGATCGGCACGATGCTCATCGGCTCGGGCACACGCGAGAAACCCGAGGGTGCCATCCGCATCGGTAATCATGTGCGAATCGCGCCGTTCGTTCAGATGATCGCAGCCAATCATCGATTTGAGGACCCAGACGTCCCGATCGGACGCCAGGGCATGTACCAGAAGCCCATCGTGATTGAGGACGATGTGTGGGTCGCCGGGCGGGTGATTATTACAGCAGGCGTCACGATCGGCCGGGGCTCGGTCCTGGCCGCGGGGGCGGTCGTGACGCGCGATGTGCCTCCGTACTCTGTCGTCGGCGGCGTGCCGGCACGTGTTATCAAGAGCCGCAAACCAGCAACCCTCACAGCAGAACCTACCCAAGACTTACCATGAACACGCTCGACCTGTTTCGTCTCGATGGCAAAACTGCTTTGGTGACCGGCTGCAAGCGCGGCATCGGTCGGGCGATGGCGATCGCGCTGGCCGAAGCCGGAGCCGACATTATCGGCGTCAGCGCATCACTCGAGCCCAGCGGCAGCGATGTCGAACGCGCGATTGCGGCATTAGGTCGAAAGTTCACCGGCTATTCCGCAGACTTTGCCGACCGAGAGGCGCTCTACGCGTTTATCCGCCAGGTCACCAGCGACCATCCCGTGATCGACATCCTGGTCAACAACGCCGGCACCATCCTCCGTCAGCCCGCCGCCGAGCATACCGACGAATACTGGGACAAGGTGCTGGAGGTGAACCTCAGCGCCCAGTTCATTCTCAGCCGGGAGATCGGCAAGTCGATGGTGGCTCGCGGGTGCGGCAAGATCATTTTCACGGCTTCGCTGCTGACGTTTCAAGGCGGCATCACCGTCCCCGGCTATGCCGCCAGCAAGGGTGGGATCGGCCAGTTGACCAAGGCGCTGGCCAACGAGTGGGCCGGGAAGGGTGTGAACGTCAACGCGATCGCGCCCGGCTACATCGCCACCGACAATACGACCGCGCTGCGGAACGATCCGGTGCGCAGCCGCCAGATACTCGACCGCATTCCTGCCGGTCGATGGGGCGAGGCCGACGATTTCAAAGGGCCCGTCGTCTTCCTCGCCTCACCTGCCAGCGACTACCTGCACGGCAGCATGCTGCTGGTCGATGGTGGATGGATGGGTCGCTAAATTGTCGACCGACGTGCGGCAGCGGGAGGCGTGGCGGTGCGATATGGTGCCCCAAACCGCCGAACCGCCCCTAACCTAAGTCGTTGCCACCGCAGATTATGAGTCAAAAGAATCTCCCCTATAAATTCTGTTCTTTTTTTTCTATCTTTTAGGAATTAATGAAATCCAGTTCAGCACTTTCCCTTTACTTTGAGTCAAAAAATATGTATTTTTTATATGACTTTTCCGGGTTCGCCGAGCCGTGATATTGCGAGCGGAGTGGCGCGCAGATAAAGGAGTGGGTATGCGTTTGCCTCTGGTCTGGATCGTGCTGGCGATTGGCGTGGCGTTGTTTGGCACGGGTCGCGTTACCCAAGGTCAATCCAGCAACGGTTTCCCGGTGACTCTCAACCTGGAGAAGTCGGCGTACGTCACGCTGGTTATCGAGGATGCCGCTGGCCGGCGCGTGCGGAATCTGGTCGCCGAAACGCGGTTTCCGGCGGGCCCCAACAGCCTGATCTGGGACGGTTACGACGACCAAGGCAATCGCGTGAGCGCGGGCAAATACTCCGTTCGCGGCCTCACGCACGATGGCATCCGACTCTACTACGAATTCAGCTATAACACCGCCGGCAATCCGGCTTGGTTTACACCTGACCGGTCCGGCGCGTGGATGGCAGATCATGCGTTGCCCGTCGGCGCCGTCTTCCTGCCCAAGGGCGTGTCGGCGTTCGGCGAGGGCAAGCCGCAGGTTATGCTCTCGTCGATTCTGTGTGAGTCGGGCGACCCAACCATTTTCGTTGACTCCACCGGCCAAAAGCTATTCGGAAAACATTTCTTCGGATGGGACGGCGCGGTCGCACTGGCGCGGGATGTGGGGAATAAGCCCGCCGAAGGATACTTCGCCTACATGCTGATGGGATGGCGCGGCGAGCGTCTGGCGATTCGCGGGATCACCCCCCAAGGCACCGGCAAAGAGATCGTCAATATCACCACCCGCAACGCACAGCCGCGCGAACCGGCATCGATCGGGACCGCGATGGCGATCCACAACGGGCTTGCCGTGGTGAGCGTGCCACTCGACGACGAGTTGATCTTCATCGACCTGGCCACGAAAAGCACAGTCGGACGCGCGACACTCAAAGCACCAAAGGGCCTGAACTTCGACACGAAAGGTGTGTTGCACGCGATCTCGGATAAGCAGGTTGTGCGAGTGAACTACCGTCGCGAGGCCTCTGGTGTAACGGTTGAAGGCACGACGGTGGTGGTCAATGAAGGCCTGGAGGCCCCGTACGGCCTGACCCGCGATGACGCCCGATTGCTGTACGTCAGCGACAAGGGCAAAAGCCACCAGGTAAAGGTCTTCAGCAGCACCGGCAAGTTGCAGCGCACGATCGGCAAGCCGGGCGGGCCGCAACTGGGACTCTATGACGAGCAACGGATGCAGCAGCCACAGGGGATGGCGATTGATGACCAGGGGCAATTGTGGGTGTGTGAGTTTGACGCGTTCCCCAAGCGCGTTTCGATCTGGAACGCCGGAACCGGACGCTTCATCAAAGGTCTCATGGGACCGCCCAAATACGGCGGCGGCGGGACGATCGATCCGGCGGATAAAACGCGTCTCTTCTACGCCCAGTACGGCGGTCTGACCGAATGGAAACTCGACTGGGAAAAAGGCACCGCAAAGCTGCACAGCATCAGCGTCCGCCGAGCACTCATGGGCGAGCCTGCTGACATCGATCGCTGGCACTCTGGCGTCCCCGAGCGACCCCAGCGCATCAATGGCCGCACCTACCTCATCCCCACGTACTCGGGATACCTCCGCTGGAACGACAATCAACCGATCTACCTGCTCGGCGACGACGGCATCGCCTGGCCGGTCGCGTTCGTTGGGACGATGCGCCGGTGGAGAATCGATGGCCAGCCTCGCCCGTGGAAAGACATCGAAGACGCCTTTCCCAAGGACGCGACGATTTCCCGCATGGACGCATGGAACGACACTGTGATCGCCTGGTCGGACAAGAATTTCGACCACAAGATACAGGTTGAGGAATGCACGTTCCGGATCTTTCCCGAACTGACGGTCACCGATCGTGACGGCAAGACGCGCCGGCTGAACCGCAAGGAAGTCGCGCAGATGTTTCCCGATCTTTCGGCCACCCTGCGATGGAAACTCCACATCGGCGCGCCCACGATTGATGCCCGCGGAATCCCCACCTACGACCTGTCTACGATCAAGCCGCTCATGCCGCTCTCAGCCTCGTTCGGCGGCCGGGAAGAAGGATCGCCTGCGTTTATGTCGCCGAGCGGGCGGTTTTTCGGCGAGTTCCTGACACAGAACGATGCGCAGGGAAATGTGATTTGGGACTACCCAACGCTCCCGGGACGCTCCATCCCGCGCAAAGGTGGCGATATTGCCGATCCCACGCGCCTGCTCGGACCCATCGAGAAAGCCAAGGTCGGCGAAGCCGACGAGTGGTACGCCCTCAACAGCGAGCGAGGAAGCGTTTACCTGATGACCGCTGACGGACTGTTCATTCAGACGCTCGGCGGGCACATGAGCAGCACACCGCTGCTGCGCTATCCCACCGCCAAGCGCGGGATGCTGATCGATAGTCCGGAGCAGCACATCAGTTTCGAAGACGAGCACTTTCACCCCACGATCACGCAAACCGAGGACGGCGAAATCTATCTCTGCGCCGGGAAAGAGCACTCGTCGATCTTCCGCGTCGAAGGCTTTGCGTCGATCAAGCGTATGACGGTTGGGCCGGTTAGCATCGACGAAGCACAACTCGCCGGTTTGCCAGAACGCAAGCCAAGTGCGATTGAGCAGAAGATCGCCGACAAATTGCCGGTGGTGGTCCGAGCAACTCCTATCACGATCGACGGGAAGCTCGACGAATGGCCTGCCGACACCGCGTGGGTTCCGCTGGACGCCAAGGCGTCAGTGGCGATGACCATCACCGCCGACGAACTGGTGCTGGCCTACCGAACCGGCGATGCCAAGGCGATCGACAACGACGCCGCCGACCCCAGATTCCTTTTCAAGACCGGCGGCGCGTTTGACCTGCAGATCCGCCCAGACAAGCGCGAAGCCCGCAGCAAGCTTGTCTTGCCGATCGATCGACGACTCCTTGTCGCCAATGTCCGCGGCAAGGTCACGGCGATGCTGTTCAAGCCAGAGTCCGGCGACATGGCGGATGCCCAGAAAGTGCTTTACGAAAGCCCGATCGGACAGGTGCGATTTAATGCCGTCGACGACGTCAGCAACTCCGTCCGCGTGGCGAACGTCGATGGCAATTTTGAGGTCGCGATCAAACTGTCGACACTCGATCTTCGCGCCGAGACCGGAGCGGAACTGCTCGGCGATATCGGTCTCATCCGCGGCAACGGCACGCAGAATACCCAGCGGCTGCTGTGGCACAACACGGACACCGCGCTGGTGTCGGATATTCCGTCCGAAGCACGCCTGGCACCGGCGAACTGGGGACGGTTCAACCTGATCGCCGATCCGTCAGTCGCCGATAAGGCGGTTCGGCTCACGCCCGAAAAGGCACGCCGCGTTGGCGATGCACTGAAACTCAAGCCCCTGCCCGGCGGCGAACAAGCGATCGGATTCTGGTCGAATCCGGCACACTATATCGAATGGGCGGATGTCCCCATTGAACCCGGCAAGTACGACGTCGAACTGACCTACAGTTGCAGCCATGATCAGCCCAACAAATTTGTCTTCCACGCAGGCGGTGAGTCGGTCAGTGGGAAGACAGAGTCAACCGGCGGCTGGACCGTCTACTCCACCACCAAGGTGGGCACGATCACCGTCGCCGGCGATCGCACGACGTTCTCGCTTAAGGCGACGTCGGCGGCTCAGGGACTGATGGACTTCAAACTCGTGCGACTTGTCCCCGCCAAGTAACACGGAGCCCGGCCTGCGTCGACTGGCTACCGACGTCTGCGGAGCATCGCCAGCGCGCCTACAGCCAGCATGGTCGCCGCGGTCGGTTCGGGCACCGCCACGGAGATTTCAACGCTGCTGGGTAGATTGATGTTCCCCACGCCGTCGATCCGCATACGCAGGATCGAATTGATCTGGAACGGATTGGACGGGGTCGCTGGAACGATGCCGGGATTCGGCCCGGCGGTGAATGTGGGGTTCTGCGTCGGCAAGTCGATCAGGATCGACGGGAGATAAACGTTGGCACCGCCGACGTCCAGCAGCGTTTCGAGTTGCAGCACGGTCAACGGCCCGCCTGTCCAACTCCCGCTTACGGATTGGTTAGCCATGAACGGGCCTGGTGTGCCGGGGACGTAGTTGTGAACCACCTCGACGAACACATCCAGCACGCCGCTGACATTTGGATTGATACTGGTGAAAACCAGATTCGTCATGGTCAGTGTGAACGTGTCACCAAGTGCGTTATTGGCGACGATCACGTCGCCGGTGATAGTGTTGCCCCCGCTGGCAAAGCTAAACGGCTGGGTGTTGTTGGTGCCCGGCGCGGAGATCCCGATACCGGCGGTTGCGCCGGTGATATCGCCGCCGACGAT